>NZ_DBHISP010000015.1:0-28193 GCF_057274575.1 Granulicatella sp.
TCTCTGCTGCTTCGAGTTTGCCACCAACGCCAATGTATTTGCCCTCATGGACATCGTTTGGTTTCTTATTGCGTAATAACAGTAAAAATTCTTTTCCATTATCGATATAACAGATTGTTGCTAGCTTCGTCATCAGCATTTCCTCCTTGTGTCATTCATTTCTATCGATGCGCCCAATTCTTGGGAACATCACAGCATTCGAACGAGGAGCGTTCACTCGTTCACTCTTTATGAAAGAGATAAAACGGAAATTCTTACGGATTCTATAGGAATCCTTCACAGTGCGAAGGATTCGTAATGGGGAATAGCAACCAATGTGAATTACTGACTCTTGGGTATAACCCTTAGAGTCAGTTTGAAGCTTGGTAGGAATTGAGACGTAAGGCTCAATCCGATGCCCCATTATCGCTACTATGAAGACATCCGTAAAGAATTGAAGTTTAATCTCTTATTTCCCTAAACAGAACTGACTGAACAATTGTGTTAACAGCTCGTCTTGGACAGTGTCACCTGTGATTTCACCTAAGAGATCCCAAGCGCGTGTAAAATCGATTTGAATTAAATCGACAGGCATGCCCATTTCGACCCCATTCGCCACTTCTTGCAATGCTAGTTCTGCCTTTTCAAGAAGCGCAATATGACGAGTGTTCGATAAGTACGTAGCGTCGCGCTCATTCATTTGCCCTTGGAAGAAGTAATCGGCAATCTTTTCTTCTAATTGGTCGATGCCTTCTTTCTTGAGCATTGACGTTGTGACGATTTCGCTGTCTGTCGCGAATTCTTTGACCTTGTCCATGTCAATTTTCGTTGGTAAGTCTGTTTTGTTTAATAAAATAATACGTTTGAAATCTTTTGTTTGCTCTAATAAGCGGAGGTCTTCATCCATCAACTCTTCGCTTTGGTTTAAAATCAAGAGCACGAAATCCGCTTCGTTTAATGCTTTACGGCTTCGTTCCACCCCGATACGTTCAACAACGTCATCTGTTTCACGAATTCCCGCCGTATCAATCAGTTGGAGCGGCACCCCACGAACATTCACGTACTCTTCAATCGTATCACGAGTCGTTCCAGCGATATCCGTTACGATGGCTTTTTCCTCGCGTAATAGAACATTCAATAGACTCGATTTTCCTACGTTTGGACGTCCAACAATGGCTGTCTTCAATCCGTCACGCAAGATTTTTCCTTGGCTCGCCGTGTTTAGCAATGCACGAATGCCTTGTGAGACTTGCTGCGTCTTCTCGCGCAACAATTGCAAGGTCATTTCTTCCACGTCGTCGTATTCCGGATAGTCGATATTCACTTCCACTTGCGCTAATGTGTTTAAGATTTCTTGTCGTAAATTCTGAATTAACTTCGAAAGTTCTCCATCAAGTTGGCGCATTGCCATTTGCATCGACTTATCTGTTTTGGCGCGAATCAAATCCATCACAGCTTCTGCTTGTGAGAGGTCGATTCGCCCATTCAAGAAGGCGCGTTTTGTAAATTCACCTGGCTCCGCCAGGCGCGCTCCCATGCGAAGAACAAGTTGCAAGATGCGGTTAATAGCCACAATCCCACCGTGACAGTTAATTTCTACAATATCTTCTCGCGTAAAAGTCTTCGGAGCGCAAAGCACTGTCACCATCACTTCATCAATCACTTCATCATTCTTTGGATCCACGATATGACCATAGTGAATCGTATGACTGGCTTGTTCTTTTAATCGTTTATCTTTTAATCGATATACTTCGTCTGCAATTCGAATTGCATCATCACCACTAATACGAACAATTCCGATAGCCCCTTCACCAGGCGCCGTTGAAATCGCCGCAATCGTATCAAATTCTGTCTGCATACTGTCCCTCGCTTTCGTTTCATTGCACAAAAAAAGTGCACACTCCACCCCTTCTTTTTCTAGGGTGGCTCGCACTTTGACTGCTAACCGATATTCTCAAAGAGATTATACACTATTTTATGTAGAATTCATAGACAAAAAGACAGATTGGATAAAACCCCACCGTTTTTTATTTTCTTTGTAAAATTCTATACTTCTCGTTGCACTCTTTCTCAAAACAAGATACAATTTCCCTATGAATCTAAAGGAGGATTCCTATGACACTAGAACACCCATTCAACAAAATCGTAGTGAACAGCAAGATATCTGATATCCGTCAATTTGACGCAGAAGTATCAACAATTCCTGGCATTATCAAATTAACTCTTGGAGAACCAAACTTTGACACACCTGAGCATATTAAAGAGGCGGCTATCCAAGCGATTAAAGACAACCACTCACACTACACACCAAACTCAGGGATTCCTGAATTACGAAAAGCTGTGGCAGACTATTACAACAAGAAATTTAATTTCAATTACACAGGAGACCAAGTCATCACAACGATTGGGGCAACGGAAGGGATTAACGCTAGCTTACAAGCCATCTTAAACCCTGGAGACACCGTTATCGTTCCAACACCAGTCTTCCCGCTGTATTTGCCAATCACATTGTTGAACCAAGGGAACTTCATTACAGTAGATACAAGTGAAGACGGCTTCGTATTAACGGCTGACAAATTACGCGAAACGATCGAAGCAAACCCAGATAAAAACTTCAAAGCAGTTGTTCTTGTATACCCAAGTAATCCAACAGGCGTCACTTATTCTAAAGAACAATTGGAAGACTTATCTGAAGTGATTAAAGAGCACCAACTATGGGCGCTGTGCGATGAAGTATATGCAGAATTAACATATGACAAGACTCACTACTCTCTTGCAAACATCTTACCGGAACAAACGATTGTCATCACTGGTTTATCAAAATCACACGCAATGACAGGATGGCGTATTGGATTCATCTTAGGACCAACACACTTCATGAACGAAGTCGTAAAATCTCACCAATACATGGTGACTGCTCCAACAAGCTTTGCGCAATACGGAGCACTTGCGGCAATGTTACACGGCCAAGAGGACTGCGCGAAAATGATGGTGGAATATAGCGAGCGTCGTGACTACCTTGCTTGTGAGTTGAAGAAACTTGGCTTTGAAGTGGCAAGTCCTGACGGTGCGTTCTACCTATTCGCGAAAATCCCTGCGAAATGCGGTACAGACTCATGGGCATTCGTGCGTGACCTTGCTCCAAAAGCAAAAGTAGCACTCATCCCAGGGGTGTCTTTCGGACCTGGTGGAGAAAGCTATGTTCGTTTCAGTTACGCTGCTTCAATGGAAAACCTAAAAGAAGTAGTCGATCGCTTAACTGATTACTTAGCAAATATCTAACACATGAAATTACCATATATGGTAATTTCATGTGTTTTTTCTGAATGCATACAAAAAGCTACGAGTTAACCTCGTAGCTTTCTCTTATTTCCAAACACTCTCGATAAAAGTGTCGCGACCCGAAAGTCCGCGGTAACGTTTGTAATGTTCAGGATCCTTCTTGTAAAAATCTTGATGATATTCTTCTGCTGGATAGAAGGTACTTGCAGGCTCGATTTTTGTCACGATATCTTTTTTGAATCGTCCGCTGGCTTGCAAGGCTGCTTTTGAAGCTTCCGCAATCCTTCTTTGTTTCTCGGAATGATAGAAGATGACTGGACGGTATGAATCTCCACGGTCCACGAATTGTCCCATTGCATCCGTTGGATCCGTTTGTTGCCAGTAGACTTCTACGAGTTTTTCATAAGGGAATACTTCTGGGTCGAACGTGATTTGCACGGCCTCTGTATGTCCTGTTGTTCCGCTACAAACTTCCTTGTATGTCGGATTTTCTTTGTGGCCGCCTGTGTATCCTGAAATCACAGACTCAATTCCTGGTTGGCTGTCAAATGGCTTCACCATGCACCAGAAACAGCCTCCTGCAAATGTAGCAATTTCTTTTGCCATGTGTATTCCTCCTACTCTTGTTCCGGGTTCAATGAAACATCTTCCCCGAAAATGCGCATCTTAATCGCAACACCTGTTCTTGTGCCTGCCATTCCACCGAGTCCCGTTTCACGGAGTTCTCGTGGCATCCTGATCCCGATACTACGCATTGCTTCAATCGTTTCATCCGCTGGAATCACGTTTGTAATTCCTGCAAGTGCCATATCTGCGGCGATTAACGCATTCCCTGCACCAATGGCATTTCGCTTCACGCAGGGCACTTCTACCAGTCCCGCTACAGGGTCACAAACAAGTCCTAATAAATTCCCCAACGCTGTCGCAAAGGCTTCTGAACTCTCTTGCGGTGTTCCTCCTGCCGCTTCAACGGCTGCAGCTGCGGCCATCGCACTGGCACTTCCAACTTCCGCTTGGCATCCGCCCATCGCTCCAGAAATCATTGCGTTATTGGCAACGACCATCCCAAAAGCTGCCGATGTAAAGAGAAAACGCACTTGTTGTTCATGGTTCAAATTCATTGTATCTGCAATTGAAAACACAACTCCTGGCAAAGTTCCACTGGCTCCAGCGGTAGGTGTTGCGCAGACTAAACCCATTGCAGCATTGACTTCATTAGTTCCTAGGGCATATTGGACACCCGCTAGAATACTATCTCCTGACAATGTTTTTCCACGTTCCCGATATTTCTTCATCTTCAACGCATCTCCACCGGTCAGCCCTGTTGGAGAAAAGACCCCTTCACCTTCTACGCTTCGTTCGACGGCATTCTTCATCGTTTGTAAGTTTTTTTCCATTTTTTCCCAGATGTACTCACGACTTTGCTGGGTCATGTCCATTTCCTGTTCAATCATAATTTCAGAAATGGGTTTCTTTTGTTCTGTTGCTAATGCTACCAATTCTTTAATGGTCGAAAACATTGCAAACTTCCTTCCTCATCATCTCATTACGCAAACAGATAAATCGTATGCGTTTGTCTTAATGTTTGTATTTGTTGTTTTAATTCTGGTGATAATAAATCCGCTAATTCATATCCAATCATTTGGCGATTTTCGGCCATTGCTACTCTCTGTTTCGAAATAGTCACCCCATGCTCTTGTAATAGTTGATATACTTTTGGCATTTCACCAAGAGATACCACTTCAAGCAATATTGGAAGTGGGCCTGAAAGCTCCATCTTAAAGCTATCTACTTCGATATATTTTACCTCAACAGCTCCTCCGCCGACAGAAGTCCCAATGAGGCGAATCGTACGTTTCTCGTCGCTCAAGGTTAAAGCTGCGGTATTCGCATGATTAACTGGACTCATCTCTTTGCGCTCGACAAACTCGATTTTTACTCCTTTGTCCCTAGCGATTTCAACTGCTCGGGGAACACGTTCATCATCTGTTGCAAAGCCTAAGATTCCACTAATAATCGCAAAATCCGTCCCATGTCCTTTATGCGTTTCGGCAAATGACTCATAATAGTCGCAACGCACATTATTTGGCGTTCCGCCAAATAATTGTCTAGCGAGAGCCCCAATCGCAATCGCCCCAGCAGTATGTGAAGAAGAAGGCCCCACCATAATTGGACCAATAATATCAAAACAACTCTTATAATTTTGTACTTTATTACTTTCCATGCCGGAGCTCCTTTCTTTGCTTTACTATCGTATCAGTATCCGTCTTTAATGTAAATTATTTTTGGCCGACAACCCTTATAGCATAAGCATCTAGCAATATCCGACTAATCACTTGTAGCGGCAGGCGCGAACGAACTTCATAATCTGGGAAATACGAGCTTTCTGATTTATATCCTACAAAAGTAATATCACTTATTTTTGCCAGAGGACTCGCGCCATTAGCCGTTACTACAATAATGGGAACTTCATTTTGTTGACAAACTTTAGCCGCTTCGACTAATTCTTCTGTATGTCCATTCAGAGATATAATAATCGCCACATCTTGCGCATTTAATCGATGGCTAATCGTCTTTATAATATTGGGGTCTACATATTGTTCGCATGTCCGTTCCAATAAATGAAATTTTATCTCCATTTCACTGGCAATCATTTCACTCAGTCCCCGAGAAAATAAGTAGACGCGTTGTGCCCCAAAGATTGCTTGAACGGCATCTTCTATTGCTCTACTATCCAATTGCTCAATCGTTCGCCGGACCTCTTGCTCATTCTTCGCTACAACGGCTTGAATCTTTTGATCCACAACCTCCAAACTTTTGAAAGTTAATAAATTTTCATTTGCAAATCGATATTGCTTTTTCAAATCATGTTTAAAACTCGTAAATCCGTCATACCCGAGCTTTCTCATCGTTCGCACAATGGACGCAGTTGAAACATTTGCTCGTTCGCTTAGCTTTACAATTGAAATAGAAGGCATCTCTTCTAGATGTTCCTCAATATAGGCAAGTAGATATTTCTCCGTGTTGGTTAAGCCTTTCGTGTTGAACATGTAAACTCCTCCATTTTGTAAAGATTTACAAATGTTTCCCTCATTTTAGAAAACATTTACAGTATGCTGTATGTAATAATAAGTATAACAAAAAAATCATAATAGGAGGTGAAATGATGATTTATACGTGTACGATGAATTTAGCAGTAGATTTATTTATTAAAACCATGCAAATGTTACCTTCTGAAGTAAACCGAACCGAAGAGGCCGTTTACATGCCAAACGGAAAAGGCGTAAATGTCAGCTTTATCTTAAAAAAACTTGGAATGAAGAATACTGCACTAGGTTTTAAAGCAGGTTTTACTGGTCAATTCATCGAAGACGAGCTACATAAGGAAGGCATCCAAACACAGTTCGTTAATGTAGACGGAATTACTCGAATCAATGTATTTACTCAAGTAGTGTCAACGAGTGAAGAGTTTAAACTCGTAAATCAAGGTCCTAGTGTGAGTCAACTCCAAAAAGAAGCACTCCTCAAAATAATAGAGAATATGAATACGGAGGACTTTTTATTTGTATCTGGCAGTCATCCGGAAGGCATCACCTATACGACTTATGAAAAAATTGCAAAGACCGCTCAACTTAGAGGGTTTAAGTTAATCCTTGATACTTCTGCCGACTTTGTACCTGACCTTTTAAAGTACTGCCCCTATCTTATCAAACCCAACGACGAAGAATTGGCTGAGTGGTTTGGTTTGATAAATCCGAGTCTTGAGGAAATTAAAGACTGTGGTCAAAAACTACTCGAAAAAGGAGCCGAAAATGTATTAGTTTCCTTAGGTGAAAAGGGAGCAATTCTATTCACGCCAACAGAAACAATCCATGTAACAGCTCCAAAAGGAGAAGTTGTGAATACTGCTTGTGCAGGTGATACTCTTTTAGCTACATTTGTCGCAAGCCAATTGTTAGGTTTATCAGATGAAGAAGCTTTAATCAAAGCTGTGGCTGCAGGTAGTTCAACCGCATTTAGACCTGGTTTGACAGATTTTTCAGACGTTCCTACATTAATGCAACAAATCAACCGCATTTTATAGCCCACAAACAAAGGAGGAAAAACAATGACAAAATATGATATTATCGCTGCCACTGGGTGTCCGACAGGGATTGCACACACTTATATGGCACAAGAAGCTCTTGAACAAGCTGCTAAAAAAGCAGGAGTAACGATTAAAGTTGAAACACATGGTCAAATCGGCGTTGAAAATGAACTCACTCCCGAAGAAATCGCAAATGCAAAAGCCGTCATTATTGCTGCTGACAAGGACGTTCAACCACAACGTTTCGTCAACAAAAAAATTATCGACGTTTCAGTTGGACAAGGAATTAAAAATGCCGATGAATTAGTGGCACAAGCTCTTCGCGGAGAAGGTATTGTGAAATACCACTCTGACGATGCAGTTGTTGAAGCTTCAGAAGCTCCACAATCTTCTAACGTTGGTAAGAGGTCTATTGGCCGTGAAATCTACAAACATTTGATGAATGGTGTTTCACATATGCTTCCATTCGTCGTTGGTGGTGGGGTGCTCATCGCGATTTCATTTGCGGTATTCGGAATATACTCATTCGATCCAAATCATGAAACTTACAATGCCTTTTCTGCACAATTAAAAGAAATTGGTGGCTTAGCAATGGGCTTGATGACTCCCGTTCTAGCAGCCTACATTGCACAAAGTATCGGAAATCGCCCCGCTTTAGTGAGTGGTTTTGTTGCTGGTTTAATGGCAAGTAACGGTGGCGCAGGATTCCTCGGTGGTATCGTCGGTGGTTTCTTCGCAGGTTACTTAGTTGTATTCTTGGAAAAATTATTTAAAGGACTTCCTAAAACATTAGATGGTCTTAAAGCTATTTTCTTATATCCATTATTAGGCGTATTCATTACTGGTTTATTTATGAGCGTTATTGTAAGTCCAATGGCTGGTATTAACCAATCATTAATGGACTTCTTAAAGGGATTCCAAGATTCAAACCCTATTCTTCTTGGTCTTGTAATTGGATGTATGTGTGCCTTTGATATGGGTGGTCCAGTGAATAAAGCTGCATACGTTACAGGTACTGTTCTTCTTGGCGAAGGAAATACTGCATTCATGGCTGGGGTTTCTGCAGCATGTATTGCTCCTCCACTAATCACAACCGTTGCCGTATTATTATTCAAAAACCGTTTTGACACAAACGAACGTAATGCTGGTTTAGTTAACTTCATCTTAGGTTCAACACACATTACTGAAGGAGCTATTCCTTTCGTAGCAAAAGATCCACTTCGCGCGATGCCTTCAATGATGTTAGGTTCTTCAATCGCTGCTATTTTAACTTATCTTTTCGGCGTACAAGTCCCTGCTCCTCACGGTGGATTCCTAGTATTACCAGTTGTCACACATCCATTCTTATGGGTATTAGCGATTGCAATTGGTTCTGTTATCGGTGGTATTGTTCTTGGAGCCACTCGTAAGCCACTTTCTGAATAATAGGCAATCGTTTTTAAAATCTTAGGAGGTTTGAAATGTTAATTAGTAAAGAATCTATTTTCTTAAATGAAAACCTTACTTCTCAAGAAGAAGTGTTTCACTTCATCGCTCAAAAAGCTGTAGCACTAGGCATTTCAGCAGACGAAAATGCCGTGTACAACGGACTTGTAGGACGTGAACAACAAGGAACAACAGGAATGATGGACGGATTCGCGATTCCACATGCAAAATCAAGTGCCATCACGACTCCGAAAATCGTGATTGTACGACTTAATGAAGGAATCGATTGGAATAGTATGGATGGGAAACCTACTTTATTCATCTTTAGTCTACTAATTCCTGACGGAGAAGCTGGAACAACCCATCTGAAGCTACTAGCAACCGTAGCTCGTATGCTCATGAAAGCTGATGTGAAGGAAGCTTTATTAGGCGCTAAAACTGCTGAACAACTTGAAGAAGTATTAAATAGTCATTTAGGAGCTTAGTTTCCAATTATATGGGAGAGAATAACGATGATTATTCTCTCTTTTTTACTCCTTTTTCAAAATTCACTTATAAGTGAATTTCGGGAGCTGCTTTCATTTTTTCTGGGGATCATCATTCTTTTTCCTCCAATTCTATTGACGAAACCGATAAAAACTCTTACAATAAAGTTAACTGGTAGTGACCAGTTGTGGAATGTTTTTGAAAGGAGGATTCAATATGGTTGCTAAACCCTCTCCTCTTTATTCAACGCTAAGTCTAGCATTAATGGATTTCATTAAAACAAAGGGGAAAGCGCACGAAAAGATGCTTTCAGAAAGAGAAATTACGAAAGTATACAATGTGAGTCGAACCACTGTTAGAACAGCGCTAAAAGAATTGGAGACACTTGGGTTTATTTATAAACGCCATGGCAAAGGGACGTTCATCTCAAATCAGTGGAAAGAACGTCAAAACTTACTAGAAGGATATAGTTTTACAGAACAGATGAAGGAACTCGGTAAAGTCCCTACGACAAAGATTACTTCTCTGGACTGTTATGAAGCCGATGAATTTATCGCCCCATTAATTGGGATTGAAGCGGGTGATAAGCTATTTCGATTGAAACGCATTCGGTATGCAGACGGAATTCCGCTTATGAAGGAAACCACATTTTTACCTTACGATGTTTTTAAAGGGTTAACAAAAACACTTCTAGAAGGTCATTCTTTATACGATGTGTTTGCAAGTAAGTTCAATCAGCAAATCCACTATGCTGACGAAGAATTTTCCGCAAGTATTTTAAGTGCGGAAGAAGCTGAAGCGCTGAATGTGGATCCGCATGGAGCTTGCTTAAGGTTTAGACGAACGACATTGAATCACGAAAATCGCATTATTGAATACACCATTAGTGTAGCTAGAAGCGATCAATTCTTCTACAAGGTAAGACACTATCGAACAAATCAATAAAAAATTTTGGAGGGGTATTATGTTTCAATTTTCAACCAGTCAATTAGAAGCTTTATCTGCAGAAATTACAACGCGCGAAATTCGCCAACAACCAGAATTGTGGAAAGAAGCTTTTGATTACTACAAAGCAAACTTAGAACGCATCACTGCTTTCTTAAACAACTTACCTGAAGGTCGCCTTCGCGTGATTTTCGCAGGTGCGGGTACATCACAATATGTGGGAGATACAATTCTTCCTTACTTAAAACGTACAGGAAATGAAGACCGTTTTGATTTCCAATCTGTTGGAACAACAAACCTTGTAAGTAATCCACATGACTACTTCAAAGCAGAAATTCCTACAGTGCTTGTTTCATTTGCACGTAGCGGGAACTCACCAGAAAGTCTTGCAAGTGTGCAACTTGGCCAACAAATCGTGCGAGACTTCTATCAAATCACGATTACTTGTGCGCCAGAAGGAAAATTAGCCATTGCTGCTAAAGATGATACAAATAACTTACTCCTAATGATGCCAGACCGCTCTAACGACGCTGGTTTTGCGATGACAGGAAGCTTCACATGTATGACTCTTACAGCGCTTCTTGTATTTGACGAAGCACACTCACTTGAAGAAAAAGAAGGTTTTGTAAAAGCCATCCGTCAAATGGGTACAAGCGTTCTAGAACGTGAAGACGTGATTCAACATTACGTCAACTTAGACTACAACCGTGTCATCTACTTAGGTTCTGGTTCTCTAAGCGGTCTCGCTCGCGAAGTTCAATTGAAGATTCTTGAATTGACTGCTGGACAAATCGCAACAGCCTTCGATTCTTCAATGGGATTCCGTCACGGTCCTAAATCATTTGTAAACAGCTCTTCTCTAGCCTTCGTATTCGTATCTAGCGACGACTATACGCGTCAATACGATATCGATATCTTAAACGAATTACACGGCGATCAAATCGCACGCCTTGTTCTTGCGGTTGGAGTGGATGCAGAGAGCGACTTTGAAGGTCTATCTTTCAGCTTCGATAAAGAATATCGTTTCGTTCCAGATGCTTACCTTGCACTTCCATATGCGGTATTTGGCCAAACGGTTTCTCTACTTTCTTCTATCAAAGTTGGAAACAAACCAGACACTCCTTCACCAACAGGCACTGTAAACCGTGTCGTTAAAGGAGTAACGATTCACCCATTAGAAGCATAAATAACTTTATTGAAAAGAGATGATCCTATGACAACTTATATTTATGCCAAAGCATTTTATTTTGAAGACGAAGTGAAAGGTCCAGGGTACTTACCGATCTTAGACAATGGAACTTTCGGAGCCTTCCAAACCGAAAAACCAGAAAGCACCGCTACGATTATCGACTACGGCAACTACCAAATTGCCCCAGGTCTTGTGGATACACATATTCACGGATTCAAAGGCGCTGACGTAATGGATAATGACGTAGAAGCACTTCGTACCATTTCAGAAGGACTTCCTTCCTGCGGGGTTACTTCTTACTTACCAACAACCTTAACCGCCTCTCGTGAATTATTAGCGGATGTCTGCCAAACAGTCGGCGATAACGCAACTACACTTGGCGGCGCTAAAATCAGAGGGATTTTCCTAGAAGGTCCATTCTTCTGTGAAAAATACAAAGGCGCGCAAAACCCTAAATACATGGGCGACCCTAAATCTGAAATCTTAGATGAATGGCAAGAACGCGCTGGCGGTTGGGTGAAGAAAATCGCGATTGCGCCTGAACGTGACGGTGCGGTTGATTTCATCAAACACGCGAAAACAAAAGACATCTATGTCGCTCTTGCACATACAGATGCCACTTACGAAGATTGCAAAAACGCCGTTGAAGCCGGTGCGAATATCTTCGTTCACACTTACAACGGAATGCGCGGCTTACACCACCGCGAACCAGGCGTTGTCGGTGCTGCACTCACATTGCCAAACGTATTCGACGAACTCATCTGCGACGGTCACCACGTCCACCCAGTGAGCGCAAGTATCGTCATGAAATGTTGCGGTCACGACCATGTAGCCCTTATTACAGACTGCATGCGTGCAGGCGGTATGGGCGAATGCGAATCGATGCTTGGTGAATTCCCTGTTATCGTAAAAGACGGTACCGCTCGCTTGAAAGACGGTGGCAGCCTTGCCGGAAGTATCCTAGAACTCATCCAAGGGGTTCAGAACGTTGTGAAATGGGGCATTGCGACTCCACACGAAGCTATTACAATGGCCAGCCTTGTTCCTGCAAAATCAGTCGGTATTGACGACGTTTGCGGACGCATTGATCCAGGGTACGCAGCGGACTTCATCGTATTAGACGATGAGTTACAACTCAAAGCGACTTACTTAGATGGTAAGCCTTATTTCGAAGCAAAATAATCAAAAAGACAGTGAGTACGAGGCGTGAGAGTGCCCCAATTCATAACTTAAGGAGTGTTATTATGTCAAAATTAGTATTAACAAAAGGAAAATATGATCATTTAGTAAAACTTTCAAACAAAAACCATGTCATCGGTGCTTTAGCGATTGACCAACGTGGTTCATTGAAAAAAATGATTGCTGCAGGAAACCCAAATGTAAAAGGGGACGAAGGCATCATCCGCTTCAAAGAATTAATCTCTGAAGAATTAACAAAATTCTCTTCTTCAATCCTTTTAGACCCTGAATACGGTCTTCCAGCTGCAAAATTACGCCACGAAGACTGCGGACTTTTAATCTCTTACGAAAAAACTGGTTACGATGCTACAGAAATCGGCCGCTTACCAGACTTACTTCCAATCTGGTCTGCAAAACGTATTAAAGAATTAGGCGCTGACGCTGTTAAAGTTCTTTTATACTATGATATTGACGAAGACCCAGCGATCAACGACATCAAACATGCATGGGTAGAACGTGTCGGTAGCGAATGTGTGGCAGAAGATATTCCATTCTTCTTAGAAATCGTTTCTTACGAAGCAAGTGACGACGATGTGAAATCAGCTGCATACGCAAAAGTAAAACCTCATAAAGTAAACGACGCAATGAAAGTCTTCTCTGACCCACGTTACAACGTTGACGTATTAAAAGTGGAAGTTCCAGTAAACATGAACTTCGTAGAAGGATACACTAAAGAAGGCGTTGAACCTGTTTATACTCGCGAAGAAGCGTTACGTTTATTCAAAGAACAATCTGAAATCACTCATTTACCATTCATCTTCTTAAGCGCTGGTGTTTCTGCTGAATTATTCCAAGAAACATTACGCTTTGCAAAAGAAGCTGGTTCTACTTTCAATGGTGTATTATGTGGTCGTGCAACATGGAAAGATTCTGTAGCTGTGTTTGCGACTGAAGGGGAAGAAGCTGGTCGTGCGTGGTTGGCAAACCAAGGACGTAAGAACATCGAGGACCTTAATGTGGTTTTAGATGAAACTGCAACTCCATGGTTAGATCGTGCAGAAGTAAAATAATAAATATTAAACACCTAGGATTTTCTCATACGAGTAGTAATGGCTGTACCGGTCTGAGCCAAGGTCTCAGACCTCTCGAGCCTCAAACAGACTCTAGGAAATTTCATTTCCTGAGTCTGTAATTCGCATCGAGTACACTCGCGACTACTACTCGTATAGAATCCTAGGTGTTTTTTCGCAACGCTCTACTTTTTTACTTCTACTAACCATGAGATGAAACGAGGTCAAAAAAAGAAAGCTAGGCTATCTGCCTAGCTTTCTTAATTTTTATAGTGCTTCAATAACGACTGCGGTTCCGCTACAGGTGACCATAATCATGCCATCCATATACTCATAGTCCATTTTCACGCCTACTACAGCATTCGCTCCGATTTTTGCAGCTCTTTCTTCCATTTCTTGTAGAGCTTCTTCTCTAGCTTCTGAAAGTTCTCCTTCATAAGCTCTAGAGCGGCCTCCAAAGAAATTTCTTAGTCCAGCTGCGATATCTTTTATAGCATCAACACCTGCTACCACTTCACCAAAAACAATCCATTTATACTCAACAATTTGATACCCTTCGACCGTTTGCGTTGTAGTAATAATCATAGAAATTCCTCCTTTTGTTCTATCTTCATATTACTGCACCTGTGGCAAAAAATCTATAGGAGAATAGTCCGATATATCATTCAAGCGGTCTAAATTTTTTTACTTTTGAATGCTGTATTTTGTGCCTTCGAGGGATGCTTGTAATGCGTCGACGCTTGCGTCTCCTTCGACTGTGGCTACTTTGTTTTCTAAGCTGACTTCAACGTTTGTCACGCCTGGGACGTTTGAAAAGCGTTCTTTCACTGTGTTGGCACATCCTGCGCATTTAATTCCTTCTAAATTGTATTCTTTTTTCATCACAAATCTCTCCTTTAAAGTTATGCTTTCCAGCGTTTTAATCTTAGGGCGTTGAGGACAACAGATACCGAACTGAAGCTCATTGCAGCTCCGGCAATCATTGGGTTGAGGAGTGGTCCGCCAAAGAGGTGAAGAACTCCCATCGCAAATGGAATTCCGATTACATTGTAGGCAAATGCCCAAAATAGATTTTCTTTAATATTACGGATGGTCGCACGGCTAAGTTTTAACATCGCTGGTACATCCATCAAGTCGCTCTTCATTAAGACAGCATCTGCAGATTCGATGGCTACGTCTGTTCCGGTACCGATTGCGATGCCGACTTGTGCTTGTGCAAGAGCTGGGGCATCATTGATACCATCCCCCACCATCGCCACAATATAGCCTTCTTCTTGTAATTTTGAGACATAATCCGCCTTATCTTGCGGTAAAACTTCACTAAATACGCGGTCAATCCCCACTTCAGCGGCAATCGCTTGTGCAGTACGTTCGTGGTCCCCTGTCATCATGGCTACTTGAATGCCCATTTCATGTAGGGTTTGAATGGCACGCGCGCTGCTTTCTTTTACGGTATCCGCAACAACAATCAGCCCTTGTACGGCATCGTTATATCCGATATAGAGCGGTGTTTTTCCTTGTTCCGCAAAACGGTTTGCTTTTTCGTTCATCTCAACATTGGCAAGACCATTTTCGCGCATCCATTTTTCATTTCCAAGGAAGACAAGTGTTTCACCAACGTGGCCTTTAATCCCAAAACCAGGAATGGCTTCGAAGTTCGTCACTTCATCAAATGCAGCCCCTTGTTCTTTAGCTTTGGCAACAATCGCTTCGCCAAGAGGGTGTTCGGACGCTACTTCAAGGCTAGCAGCTAGGCGAATGAGGGCGTCTGCATCGGTAGAATCGGCACTGACCACATCTGTGACAACAGGAGTCCCGTTTGTAATCGTACCAGTTTTGTCGAAAACAACCATATTCACGTGGTTGGCTTCTTCTAAGGCTTCCCCGCTCTTCAAAAGAATTCCATTTTCGGCCCCTTTACCAGTCCCTACCATGATAGCAGTTGGTGTCGCAAGCCCTAACGCACATGGGCAGGCGATAACGAGCACTGAGATGGTAATCGTGAGGGCAAATACCCATGATTCCTGTCCAAGGAAATACCAAGCAAGTCCAGAAACAAGAGCCAAGACGATTACGATTGGAACGAATACTCCAGAAACCTTGTCGGCCAGTTTTGCAATCGGTGCTTTTGATCCTTGTGCTTGTTCGACTAACTGAATAATTTGAGAAAGGGCTGTGTCTTTCCCGATTTTTGTTGCTTTTAGAATGAAGGAACCTGTTTTATTTAAACTTGCCCCAATCACTTCATCGCCAACTAATTTTGATACTGGAATACTTTCCCCTGTTAACATCGATTCGTCAACGGTTGAGTTTCCTTCTGTCACGACACCATCGACTGGAACTTTTTCACCCGGTTTTACACGAATGAGGTCGCCCACTTGCACTTCTTCTACAGGAACTTCTACTTCTTGTCCGTCTCGTAAAACAGTCGCCATTTTAGGGGCAAGTCCTACGAGCGTTTGAATCGCCATGGATGTTTTCCCTTTTGACACGTCTTCGAAGTATTTTCCAAGTGTGATTAAGGTTAAAATAACGCCGGCTGATTCGTAGTAAAGGTTCATCGCAAAATGCGCATGGCCTTCTAATACGTGGTACGTTCCGTAAAGGCTATAAAGGAACGCAGCGCTTGTTCCAAGTGCGACTAAGCTGTCCATGTTCGGATGTCCTTTAGACAAGGCCTTAAATCCATCCACGAAGAAACGACGTCCGACCCAGAGAATTGGGAGAACGAGCGCCAATTGAATCAACGCGTAGCTAACTGGACTTTGCATTGGGCTTAGAAAGGCTGGCATTGGAATTCCAACCATATCAGCCATTGCGATAAAAAGAAGTGGCACGGTGAAAATCGCTGAAATGGTTAGGTTTCGCTTCATTTCTCTTAAGTGCGCTTCTTTCTTTTCGTTCTTTTCTTCGAGTTCTTCTTCCACTGATTTGCCACGAGGACGAGCGCCGTATCCCACACCATCGACCACTTTGGCGATGTCTTCAGGGGTCACGCTATCGTTTGCTTCAACAGTCATGATCTCGGTCGCCAAGTTGACGCTAGCTTTATCAACGCCTGGAATTTTGCTGACGGCATTCTCGATCGTCATGGCACATGAAGCACAACTCATTCCTTCAATAATGTACTCTTTTTGTTTGCTCATTACTTTCACCGCTTTCGTTTACATTTGTAATTTACATTGTTAGTTTACACCCGTAATTTACAAATGTCAACAATGAAGCTTAAAAAAATTTTTTTAATAAAAAAACTCAAGCCAACAGCGATTCTGCCAGCTTGAGTTTATGTTACTCAAAGTCATACAATACCTTTCCTTTATGAATTCCTGGTGAGTGGTTCATTGTGATACGTCCTAATTCAGGAATACTATCTTCCTTGTCCATAGTAAAATCTACAAAAATGACTGTTTCAGGTATATTATTAAACTTTCCTCTTATTGACAAATTATAGTAGGACGTTGACACACCGTTGCTTACAGGGACTACTTTTAGCGTATTCCAATCAAACTGAACTGTTTCAATTTTCGGATACTCTGAATGCACCCACGCAACGATTTGTTTTTCATGCTCTTTCAACCACGCCAATTGCTTATCTCTTGCCGTCGCAAAAATTGTATTGGCACGCCATTCTTGATTGCTTAAAACTGTTGCACCTACCCCTAAAAGTGCAACGGTTCCTATAATCGCTAATTTTTTCTTCATTCTTTCCCATTCCTATCTTTTATTGTTTAACAATTTTGAACTACTCATAATCGTAAACTACACCATCTTCCTTTTCGATTTTAGGTGGATGGTTCATTCTTATTTTTGACATTTGCGGAATATTATCTTGATGATCCATGAGAAAGTCTACAAAAATTATTGTTTTCGGAATATTATTGAAAGTACCGTTAAGTGACAAATTATATCCGTTTATTGATACTCCATTACTCACAGGCCCCACTCGTAATGAAGCTCAATCAAATTGAATAGTTTCAACTTTGGGATATCTTGAATGCACCCATGCAACAATCTCTTCCTCATGCTCTTTCAACCACACCAATTGCTTATCTCTTGCTGTGGCAAAGATTGTGTTTGTACGCCACTCTTGATTACTCAGCGCAACGGCTCCTACACCTAACAACGCAACAGTTCCTATAATCGCTAACTTCTTCTTCATCCTTTTCCCTCTATTCTCCTATATGTATCAATGTATCAATGCCTTTTTTCAAGGCCTCCCGATACGCATCATCGCCTGTAGTATCCTTGTCATACCATGCCATTACAATTTTTGCCCGTTCATCAACAATCTGAGCAACTTCGATTTTAAAGAATCTATACGGAGCGAAACTTGCATCCTCCACGACGATTTCTCCCATTCTATCCTCTGTTTCCAATATGATTCTTAAATAGTCTTCGTTATCCGCAACCATTTCCGTTTGAACGCCATGCGCATCTAGAACTTCGCTATTTTCAAGTAGCCATTCTCTAACAATCGTTTTAACTCTTTGAATTCTATCCATCATTTTTCACCTATATACTTAATTTCAATATTAGATTTATCTACATTCCCAGTAATATATTCTGTTCGTTTCAACTGATCGAATTTTTGAATAGGTCCTAATACTAGTTCTCCCTCACTCTTATCAAGAAAGTCTAACTTTTCTATTAAAAACGATGTTACGATATTCTCATCGTTATTAATCTTTATTTTCAAACGATAACTACCTGTGCTCTCATTTTTTGTAAAACTCAAGAACTCGATTTCTTGGATATCATAATTTCTATAGATACGAATTGCGACATTATCTTGTGTTCCTTCGTGATGGTTGGTTTTGAGCAAGTGACTGCCATTGCTCCAACAAAAAATAAAATAATTATTGCGATTACTTTTTTCATTTTCTAATCCCCTAATGTTACTGCTACTCTAGATACTTGATTTTAATTTCTGTATTTTGAGTGTCGTCATCTAATACACTTTTTCTTTCGAAATCATAAAATCTGTTCACTGGATTCAATACAAGAAATCCTGTTTTCTTATTAAGAAATTCGAGTTTATCGAAAATAATGACCGTTTCTAATGTGCTGTCGTTATTCACTTTCAATTTCAAAGAATAACTTCCTGTGCTCATATCTTTAGTAAAACTCATAAATTCAATTTCTTTAAAATCGTATTTTCGCCCTATTCTCATCACAACATTCTCTTGCTGCTCTTTTGTGATTTTTGGTTTTGAGCAAGCAACTAGCACAAATACACTCGCGATTACTGCAATAATGGCTAATAACTTTTTCACCCTTAACGCCCTCCCGGCTGCATCATTTTTCATCTTCATCCCTATACGAGAAAAGGACAATGCAGTCCTATTCACATTATTTCCCACCGATATATGTTATCTTTATTTTTAATTCGTCGAGCTTATCATTAATTATATTTTGTCTTTTAATATCATCGAAATATTCATGCGGGCTTAACGACATTTCTCCTTCCGATTTTTCCAAGACACTAAGGTCATAGATAGATAAAACCGTTTCTTTTTTCTCATCTCCGTTAAGTTTAATTCTTAGATAATAAGTCCCCGTACTGTCATTCTTTGTAAAACTCAAGAACTCGATTTCTTGGATATCGTAGTTTCTATAAATACGGATGGCCATATTGTCTTGCTGCTCTTTTGTGATTTTTGGTTTTGAGCACGCAACCAGCACAAATACACTCACAATTACTGCAATAATGGCTAATAACTTTTTCATCCCTTAACGTCCTCCCGGTTGCATCATTTTCCATCCTCATCCCATAGCGGTGAAGGATAATCTGGTGTAAATCCTAACTCTTTGCCTTGTATATTCATTTCAACATAATTTTCTAACGTGTTTATAAAGTCCGCCTTAGCTTCCTCAAAACTGTTAAATTCAACCGTATTCCCAATTACATAGAATCTGTCATCTCGACTGTTAATCATAAACTTTCCATCTCTATAGAATAAGTGAAACGCCCATTGTAACCGCTTAGTTTCATCAAATAAAACATAATGTAAGCTCTCGAAATGACGTTTTTTTATTTCTTGTTCAACTATATATTTCATGTTCTCAATATCAATCATCGATTTTATCCCATAATGGAGAGGAGTATTCAGGAACTTCTCGATTTTCTACAGACGTTTTATTTATAAAAACTGTTAACTTCAGATTATGGATAAATTTTTCTTTTGCCTCTTCAAATGTTTTAAACTTAAAAATACCTCCTGTACTGGCTCGATCCATTGTTGAGTAGACTTCATACAATTCCAATTCTGGATTATATTCTATTCTAGTTTCCCACTCAGAAGGTCTGTGATCATTAAAAATAGAATATCTTAAACTCTCGTAACCTAAATCTTGAATGGTTGATAACAGTTCTAAACGTTCTTTGGCTTCATCTCTCATCTTCTAGTGTTCCTCTTTTTCATCCCATAACGGTGATGGATATTCTGGTGATAATCCTAACTGTATATTCAGTTTATTAGATTCTATAACAAGTTCTAATTTTTCAAAAAAATCTTTCTTTGCACTTTCAAAATTATCATACTCTTTGCTGTGTCCCACTATATATGATCTGTCATCTCGACCATCAACATAAAATTTTCCATTTTTCTGATAAAGATGAAATGCCCAAGGAAGACGTTTATTTTCGTCAAATAAAACGTAATGTAAGCTCTCAAAATGACGTTTTTTAATTTCTTGTTCAACTATATATTTCATGTTCTCAATATCAATCATCGATTTATCCCATAATGGAGAGGAGTATTCTGTACCTATACCCTCGTCAACATAATATCTATTTATAAAAACAACATTTTTAAGAATTTCTATAAAACGACTCCGTGCTTCTTGGAAGTTTTGGTATGAATCTTTACCATTCGTACTTGCTCTGTCCATTGTCGAATATACTTCATATACTTCTAATTCAGGATTATATTCTATTCTTGTTTCCCACTCCCTTGGTCTATGATCGTTGAAAATGGAATATCTTAAACTCTCGTAACCTAAATCTTGAATAGTTGATAACAGTTCTAAACGTACTTTGGATTCGTCTCTCATCTTCTAGTAACCCTCTTTTTCATCCCAGAGGGGAGAGGAATAATATGGAGAAAATCCAACTTTAAGTCCTTTTCTAGTCGATTCTACAAAATGTTCTAATTTACTTATAAAAGCAGTCTTCGCCTCTTCAAAATTGTCAAATTCTATAGTGTTTCCCATAATATATGACCTGTCATCTCGACCATTAATCATAAATTTACTATCTTTATAGAATAAGTGAAATGCAAATGGAAGATTTTTATTTTCATCAAATAATACATAATGTATACTTTCAAGTTTCTTTTCTTTAATTTCCTTTTCTACATCTTGTTTCATAAATTTAAAATCTAATGTATCTTTCATTTTATTACCTCTTTTAAAAATCCTAATTTTTCATAAAAGGGGGGTTATTTATTATTCTGTGACATCATCCCAGAGAGGGGATGGATAATATGGAGGATGCCCAGTTTGAATTTCAAGTCTATTTAACTGGACAAAGGTTTCCATTTTTTTGATAAAAAAATGTTTTGCCTCCTCATAGTTCTCAAATTCCCATGATTTCCCAATAATATAGGAACGCTCATCTCGACTATTAACTATAAATTTATTATTTTTATAATACAGGTGAATAGCCCAAGGCATATTACTGTCCTCATCAAATAGTACATAATATAGATTCTCGTATCCATGTTCATGTATAGTTTTATCTAAGTCGGCTACTAAATTCAGCACGTTAATTTCTGACATAATTACTTAATCTCCCTCACTAAACCTAAATCTTCATAAAAACTAAGAGATGAACCCAATTGAATCTGGGTTCCCCCTCCTTGCCCAAATACTTTGGGAAATTTTTCCTTTACGAATATTCGCCAACTCCTCTATGTCAAGGCCATAGTCACCGCCAAGAGTTCCTTACAAGTTATTTCAATGGTGACACATAATCATCTGGAAGTTTGCCTCTCCAGTCAATCCACATTTGCTCAGCAATCGGAATTAATTTTTCAAGTTCTTCTTTAGTAAATAAATCTCTAGTTTCAGGTAAATCAATTAAAGATGTAGGACTCTCTTCTATGAATCGTTTCTCACTAGCCTTCTTTTATTCTTCTGTCGGTGGCCAACAATCGTTCTGAAGTTTACTTAATATTTCTAACTGCGTTCTCTCTCCGCTTTCTAATAAGGTAAATAACTCGTTTGGTAATTCATAAACCACTCGCTGAGGGGCAATTCCTCCCTCCTCAGTAACGTAATAAAGATTATTGCCATCTCTCCATATATGCTGGCCATAACCTTCAACTTCTTCAAACTGAATGACATCTTCCCACTGTAAAGTTGTGCGCCCCATACATAATCACCTCTTTTTTGAACTTATGTCCTTGAATAATAATTTTTAAATGCTTCACTTTTCAACTCACTTAATAGTAGTTATTTTTCTTTAGATTGGTCCCAAAGCGGGGATGGATATTGAGGAGCACAACCATTGGAAATATAGTACTTGTTTCTTGAAACAGTATGTTCTAATAACTCCATAAATTTTTCTTTTGCTTCTTTAAAATTAGTATACTCAAAAATCTTTCCTTTCCCAGCTCGATCCCTTGTTAGATATACCTCATATTTTTCAGTTTCATTATTGAACTCAATTCGCGTTTCCCATTCTGAGAGACCATGCTCATTAAAAACCGAGTATCGTAAACTTTCATATCCTAATTCTTTAATTTCTTTCAGAATATTTTCTCTAAGTAATTCCATCTTTTTCATTTCTTCACCTTATTGAGACTAAACTTGCTGGCTGCTGAGGAGGCCGCATACCCTCCTATCAGGTTCCCTAAAAAGTTTGCGATTTGAGCATCCTCTTCGCTTCCACCTACAAGCTTGGTCCCATGATAGGCAACCTGACCCGTTGTATAGAGATTCATTTTTCTTAGAATACAACATAATTATACAAAGTCTAATTGAATAGTTTGATTGCTCTCCATTTTTTTAGCTGTATTAATAATATTTTCTATTTCTCTTTGAGTTATCGGAAGATTCTCATGAGGGGCCTCCCATTGTGTCATACTATCTTTATAAACAACAAATTTTTTATTGATCAGCAATTCTCCTTGTGCTTTTAAGCGGAAACCATTCTCTAAATCAAAAGTAATTGTAGATCTTGTTCCTGTAATTTTCATTTCTACCTCTCGAATATCATTTTTTCTACTTATTCATCTTCAATCCTCTATCATTAGCGGAAAAATATCTTCCCCTCTGTGCATTTTTTCTTCCATTTCTTTCCACTCTAAAACCAATTTATAAAGTTCATTTGTAGGAATAAAGCATGAAACGCCTAATATTTCTTCCTCAAATTGGAAGTAAACTTCTGTTATTTCTTTTCCAATTTCGATCCCCAACAAATTACCATCAAAAGCATATTCTTCCATATTCCCAGCAATTACATTTTCCAAAGCTTCTCTGACATCCAGATAAAAATTATGAACCTCAGAATTTAAAAAGTTTGACAGAGATTGACAACTAGAGCTATCGAATTCTACTAGCAAAAATTTCTGACGATTTTTATTTACTTTTACAATATAGTTTCGTTTCATTTATAAGTACCTTTAAATTTATTCTAATTTTGTGGATAAGCAGTAATAATTTCCCCTCAGAATTTAAAATTATTTCAATGTTTATTCCATCATAAAAGGAAGGAGTCATTTGTTATTCTGTGGCATCATCCCAGAGGGGGGATAGATAGTTAACCGGCATTCCTTCCTTGACATAGTATCGATTAATAATAACTATATCTGCTAAAAAATCTAAAAATTTTGTTTTTGCTTCTTGGAATGTATGATAACCATGCTTTCCATTAAAACTTCCTCTATCCATTGTTCCGTATACAAAATATAAATTTTCTACTTGATTATATTCAATGACGACTTCCCATTCTCCAGGTTTTTCCTCTGAAAATATTGAGTATCTTAAACTTGAGTAACCTAATTTCTCAATTTCCTTTAGAAGATCCTTTTTCTGTAATTCTAAATTACTCATTATTTTATCCCCACGTAGAACATCTCCAACATTTCCTACTTTTATATTCTCTAAAATTCTTTAGTTTTCCTTTCAATTTAATTTATGTCTATTTCCTTCCTTCTTCTCTCTCCATACTTAGGATTAATTATACTAAATAAGCGAATTTGTTCTTCTTGAAAAAGGGTATCATAACGGTCAAAATCTCCATTAGCATTAGCCCATGCATTTTTTGATGCAATTCTAGTAACATATGATTGCAAAAGATAATAAAGAATATCTTCCTTATTATCAAATTTCTTCTCAGAATTTATTTTGCCACGTTCGACACCAACAATGTAGTAATAATCGCCCTCTAAATAAATAGTACGCCCTTCCGGTAAGAATAGAGATGGTTTTTCTTCTGTAAATAAATCCGACTGATTAAGATTTGTCTCCCCTATTTTTAATAGTAATTCCATTAATTCTTGCTTTAACTGCATTATTTTCACCTCGGATTCGTCTCTCATCTTCTGGTAATCCTCTTTTTCATCCCAGAGGGGGGAGGAATAATCCGGGGTTTCCCCTATCTTTACTCTGAATTGATTAGATTTTACAAAATGTTCTAATCTTTCCAAAAAAGCTATTTTTGCATCTTCAAAACTGGTAAACTCTATCGTATTCCCCAAAACATATGATCGATCATCTCGACCATTAATCATAAATTTACCATCTCTATAGAATAAGTGAAATGCCCATGGAAGACGTTTAGTTTCGTCAAATAAAGCGTAATGTAAGCTCTCAAAATGACGTTTTTTAATTTCTTGTTCAACTATATATTTCATGTTCTCAATATCAATCATCGATTTTCTCCCATAATGGAGAGGAGTATTCAGGAACTTCTCCATTTTTTATAGCAGCTCTATTTATTTTCACAGTGAGGTCTAGTTTTTCTATAAATTTATTTTTTGCATCCTCAAAATTATCAAATTCCAATTTTTTGTTATAACTTGCTCTATCCGTTGTAGCGTAAACAAAATAATGTTCACTAGTAGAATCAAACTCAATTCGAACTTCCCATTCACTTGGTCTATGATCATTGAAAATGGAATATCTCAAACTTTCATATCCCAACAATTTAATTTCTTCCATTAGTTCTTGTTTCTCTTTATCTAAATTTACCATTATTTTACCTCTCTCAAGAACCCTAATTTTTCATCCCTCTGTATCTTTTTAATCCTCATCCCAAAGTGGTGACAAATATGGATGAGAAAATCCTAGTTCTGATGCTAAATGTTCAGCGTCAATTGTTTGTTTTAGTATACTCATGAATTTGTCTATAGCTTCATTAATAGTATCGTATTCCCAAGTTACTCCAACAACATATGAGCGTTCATCTCTATTATTTATCATAAACTTGTTATCCCTATAAAATAGATGTGTCGCCCATGGAAGATTGCTCTGCTCATTAAACAACTCATATCTCAACGTTTGAAAGTTATTCTTTCTAATTAATATTTCTATTTCCTGCTTTAAAATATCCATATCCATCTCTATTCCTCTTTTTGTTAGCGACAATTATTGTTCCGGCGTATCCCATAGTGGTGAAGGATACGGTGGTTTGAAACCTAACTTTCTTCCTTTTAAAGTCACTTCAACAAATCTTTCTAACTTATCTATAAAATATTGTTTTGCATCTGAAAAAGAATCAAATTCAACGGTATTCCCTATGACATATGACCTTTCATCCCGCGTATTAATCTTGTATTTATTGTTGTCATAAAAGAGATGAAAAGCATACGGCTGACTACTATGTTCATCAAACAACACATAAGATAGGCTTTCAAGACCCCGTTCTTTAATCTCTGATAAAAGTTCCAATTGTTGTTCTCTATGATCCATCGTTACTTTTCTCCTTTAAGAGTCACACCCTACTCTACAGCCATCCCTACCTTTTATTGTTAAACCATTTCGAATTACTCATATATATATAAACCTTTTCCCTTCTCTATACTAGGTGGTTGATTCATTCTAAACTTAGACATACTTGGAATATCGTCAGATTTGGTTAAGTTAAAATCGATAAAAATGACTGTTTTTGAATCCTCATTAAACTTTCCTTCTACTGATAAATTATAACCTACAGTAGATACTCCATTGCTAATAGGCTCAACTGTCATTGTGTTCCAATCAAATTGTATAGACTTAATTTTGGGATGTTTCACCTGTACCCATGCTACGATTTGTTTTTCATGTTCCTTCAACCATGCTAACTGCTTATCTTTTGCGGTCGCAAAGATTGTATTCGTACGCCACTCTTGATTACTTAACACTACTGCGCCTACACCTAACAGCGTAACGGTTCCTATGATTGCTAGTTTTTTCTTCATTTCCCCACCCCTACCTTTTTCGTTATAAGATTTAACCTCTTCTGCACTTTTATCATACCATATTCATGAAAATAAATTCGGTATTTTTTCAAAATTAATACACAAAAATACCACTGGTAACCCAGTGGTATCATCAATTATTGTATTTTAATCTCTACAGCCATCCCTTTGTTTTCAAATACTCATCGGGGATACGCAGTTCAATCTCTGCCATGATCTCTTTTAAGTAGCTGTCCCAATCTGTTATTTCTTCAAAAAAATATTTTTTTTGGGGAAGTGAGATTCCAATCCCTTTACTAATCACAATATAAAAATCTGTAAAACCTAATTCATAACCAAAATGAGCTTCATAATAATCATAGGCTTTAAATTTAATACTAAACATTTGATGATTTGGCACATCTACCACATCGTAAATGGTCATGTCTGAAGCTCTATCTCCGAACGCTCTTTGAATACGTTCGCTCACTTCTGTCGCTAGCTCTTGCATACTTTTTTTCAACATATGAACACCTCCTGATCTTTCATCTCCAACCCTTGGCTTTTAAAAATTTCTCTGGGATATAAGACTCGATGTCTAACATGATTTCTTTTAGGTAGCTGTCCCAGTCACTTATTTCGCTGTAATGGCTATTTGGCTTAGAAATCACTTTTTCTTTGTTAAGATTAAGGAGTAGGTGAATTTCAAATAAATCGTTTTCGTATATAAATCTTACCCCAGCAAAGTTATAGATGAGAAATTTCAGTTTGAATGTATGACGATTGGGTTCATCATTTATATCATATGCCGTAATAGTATCTACTTTATCCGTAAAAACTTCCCTGATTTTCTTTCGAGTTTCTCTCGCAAGTTCTAGCATATTATTTGTTTGCATACCAATAATCTCCTATTAAATCTAAATCTTTATATCCATGTTGTTCTTGTAAATAATCCCATTCCCACCGTAGTGCAGAATTTTTATACTTATCCAAAGTAGGATCATGCGAAAATCGAATGGTCTTGCCTTGTGCTACAGCGTCGTCTAACGCTGATTTATTAAACGCATCAAACATTTGCTTATCATCTAAGTTATACTTCTCTTTTATTTTATTCCACAAGTTACCAACATCAAAATATGATGAACCATCCGCCTTAGCCAAAGTATTATATGAACCTGGCCCAGGAGTCCCATAATCCACTTTGCCATCTGGTCTAATTGTAGGTTCATATTTTCCTAATGTCATTGTATCAGATTCAGGATTTTTAATACTCATTTTTCTGATTTCTGTATATACCTCATCAGACATATTTTTTATTGATGACTTCAACAACTCAGGTTCTTGAACTTGCACCTTAGTTATTGAAGTTTTTGGCACAGTCTTTCCGTTCAAACTAAATTTCTTAACGGCTTTAGAGACTGCGTATCCTCCAACAAAGTTCCCCAATAAGTTCATCAGTTGTGCAGTTTCTTCGTTTCCACCGAGAAGTTTTGTTCCATGGTAGGCTGCTTGACCTGTTGCTAAACCTCCGACTGTTCCCCAGAAGAACTGCGAGAGTCCTTGGGCAATACTTTTTGTCTTCGCAATCGGTATGAACACCCCTGTTGTTAGGGTGAAGACTTGTCCAAATCCGTGGTATAGCTCGCCATTTCCTAAGAAAATGGTATCTCGAATCGGATTCATCGCAAAGGATTTTCCATCTCCAGATAATCCATAATAAATATTCTGTCCCGCTTCGATAGAATTCGAAGCCCCATACATGAACATGCCAACTCCCGCAATCTTAAGCATTGGCGCCACAATCGGCAAAGCAGTCCCTCCGGACATGGCCAGCGCCGATACCCCGGCTACGAATGTCAAGACTCCAAAGACGAGATTCATAAGCCCTTGCTTGGTTCGTTCTTCGGCATGAAGTGCCTCCATGCGCACTTGATCACGTTCAAGAGCTGCTTGAATAATGCCCATACGATCATTTAGTTGAGCTGTCACTTGTTCATAGGCTACCATAAACCGTTGGACAGAGGGTAGTTTTCCAAAGGCTCCCGATTGATAACTTCCCATACTGCGGTCTCTACTCGAATGCTCCGCCAACAAACTCTTTGTTGCATCTAGTAATTCCTTAAACGCCTGCAAATCTTGGCGAGCATGCATCTCTTCATATTGCGTAA
>NZ_DBHISP010000016.1:0-27038 GCF_057274575.1 Granulicatella sp.
AAACATAGGGTTAGTATACCATACCTATCAAAAAAATACGAGAAGTGAAAACAAAATGGAGCACGATGGGGATGTAAATTGTGCTTAGATTCTGTTTGGGTTTTCTGGAGTTGAGTTTGTGCTGATGATTTCTTAGAATCCTTGCGGATTCTTTTTATAATCGCTGTTACGGGGGCACCGGTGCAAGCCTAGGTCTTGCACTTTCGAAGCTTCAAACGCGGAGTACGGGATTTGTCCCTACTCCGCGTAAGCACATTGGTTGAATGGGATGAGCTACGCTATATCTAGCTTGCTCATTCCTATTCAACTTTGTGGGGGAAAGAAAACGAAATACTGTAAATACATTAATGTATTTACAGTATTTCGTTTTCTTTCCCCCTCACATTCGATGCCATTCCCCGTTACTGCGATTATAAAATCCGCAAGTTTCTTTGAAATCATCTATATAGAAATCTAACTGAATTGAGTTTATTTTTTTCTGCTCCACAATGTTTTCTCGTATTTTTTGGGTGGTTGGTAACAATAAACAATTTCAGGAGGCGCGCTGGCTGGAGTCAAGGAAACTTCAAGAGAGAATAAAAAAAGAGAAGGGGGAGACCTTCTCTTTGGGTGGAAATAACGGATTTTATTTCTTCTTGCGATTGAGAATCGCGTTGAGGACTACGGCAAGGATGCTAGCCATCACGATTCCGTTCGAGAAGAACATTCGAAATGCGGTTGGGAGGCTATTGAAGAGATTGCTATTATTGAATCCGACCCCTACTGCAATAGACACCGCTGCAATGAGGAAGTTATGTTCATTATTGACAAAATCCACACGAGCTAGCATTTGCATGCCTTGAAGCGATACGAATCCAAACATAACAATCATTGCCCCACCAATGACAGGACTTGGAATGATTTGTGCAAGAGCGCCAAATTTTGGAAGTAGTCCCAGGAGCACAAGAAAGCCTGCTGCGTAATAAATCGGAAGACGTGTTTTTATTCCGGACATTTTAACTAAGCCTACATTTTGAGAGAAACCTGTATACGGGAATGTATTAAACACACCACCAAGGAGTACCGCTAATCCTTCTGCTCGGTATCCGTTGCGAAGTCGTGTTGCATCGATTGGATCCTTCGTAATATCAGATAAGGCAAGATAGACCCCTGTTGATTCCACCATTGATACCGTCGCAATAATACACATCATCACGATGGAAGAAAATTCAAATGTTGGAGCCCCAAAATAAAACACGGTAGGAATATGAAGGATGGGTGCTTGGCTCACAGGCGTAAAGTTCACTTGCCCCATTCCAGAAGCAATCAAGGTCCCAATCACTAATCCTAATAGAATGGAAATCGATTTGAGGAATCCTTTCGTAAAAATATTAACGACTAAAATAATGAAAACTGTAATGAGTGCGAGCATTAAACTTTCTAGAGACGGATTTGCCACGTTATTTCCCATATTTCCAATGGCAACCGGAATGAGTGTGAGTCCGATGGTCGTAATCACAGAGCCGGTAACAATGGCAGGGAAATAGTTTGCCAGTTTTGAGAAGATTCCCGAAACTAAAACCACAAAAATCCCAGAGACAATCAGCGCACCAAACATCGCTCCACTTCCATGGCTCTGTCCAATAATCGTTAATGGAGCTACTGATTGAAATGCCACGCCCAAGACGACTGGTAACCCAATTCCAAAATACTTATTGAGTTGCAGCTGAAGAAAAGTAGCTACCCCACACATAAAAATATCCGTTGAAACTAAATAGGTCAGTTGCTCGCTATTATAGCCAAGCGCCTGTCCAATCATTATCGGTACTAGAATCGAACCCGAATACATCGCTAATAGATGTTGAAGCCCTAGTACCATTGCCTTGGAATGCTTTTCCTGTTGCATTATAGGTCCGCCTCCTTAAACACAACTTTTCCGTTTTCAAACCGTTCTAAACGTGCCAGAGAAAAGACTGGAATTCCCGCTTCTTCTAGTAAACCTCTCCCCTCTTGGAAGGACTTTTCGATGACAATTCCAACCGCTTCTACTTTAGCTCCTGCCTGTTGAACAATCTCTACTAATCCTTTTGCGGCTTGCCCATTCGCTAGAAAATCATCCACGATTAACACTTTGTCCTTCTCTGAAAGGTACTTACTAGCTATGGACACCGTATTTGTCACTTGCTTTGTAAAAGAAAACACCTCTGCTGTTAGAATTCCTTCATTCATCGTGATATTTTTGGATTTTTTTGCGAAAATCATTGGGACATCTAAGGCATCTGCCGTATACAGTGCTGGAGCAATCCCTGACGCTTCAATGGTAACCACTTTTGTAATTCCAGCATCCTGAAACTTCTTAGCAAAAACATCTCCAATTTCTTTCATCAAGTGTAAATCTACCTGATGCGTTAAAAATGAGTCTACTTTAAGGATATTATCACCTAACACATAACCATCTTTTAAAATACGAGCTTCTAATGTTTCCATAACTCCTCCTTAAACCTAGGGACTTAAAAACGTACGTTAAAAACTTAACAAATTAGGATAGTTCTTATTTTACAGTTGTAACTCTGATTTTTCAACTGTTTTTTGGGGTTCGTTTTATTTTTTCGCGAATGTTTATCTCGAATTTTTTTATTGTTCTTTTTCAATTCTTATCCAACAAAAAAACGAGCAGAAAATCTGCTCGTTTTGCTTCTCTTTAACAGTTTGTAGGTTCGTCTTGTTTAAATGCCCAAAACCGTTGACCTACATAGTTTAGCAATACAAAAAGGCCCATACCGGCCACTAAAGCCAAGTTTCCTTGAAGTTTTTCACCAATACCTTCAAACAAGTACAACACAAGTGGTTTCGCGATGCCATACGCTACGATATAACAAACCGTGATATTGATGATAAAGCGGATAATGGATTTCTTCGTCGTTTCTTCCACTTTAAACGTAAACTTCTTATTCAAGAAATAACTTAAGACACTTCCACAAACATAATTCATTCCGGAAGAAAACCAGTATCCCAAGTTTAAAATATTGTAACAAAAGAACATGATGGTCATTCCAAATAATGTGTTGACAACTCCCACCGCAATAAAGGTTAGAAAGGTCTTATCGAACACCTTTTTCAATTTTTCTTGCACGTTCTCGCCTCCCAAGTCTCAAGTTCATCCTATTATACAATAAACAGCAAAATAAAACACAACTCATGAAATCATAAGTTGTGTTTTGATGATTATTATAAAAGAAATGTTATTCTTCCTCTTCTTCATCGAAGTCGCTATCAAGATCTTCGTCATCAATGATGATAAGATCTTCCTCCACACTCACTTCGTCTTCTAAGTCTTCATCTGCACCTAGTTCATTTAAGTCAGAGCGGTATGCATCAATTTCATCTTCTTCATCATCGTCGTCTAAATCAACATCTATATCATCGTCTAAGTCGTCGCTATCAAGATCTTCATCGTCAAGAAGTTCTTCATCTTCTGGATCGTCATCATTGTAATCGATAAGGTCATCTTCACTTCCGAATGCGTTAACTTTCTTACGTTTCTTACGAGGTTTTTTCACTTCTTCATCTTCCATTGAAGTCGCAATTTCTTCATCGATAGAGTCGATTGGATACCAATCACGTAAGCCCCAACGATTTTCTCCAAGTGAGATAAAGCTTCCGTCAATATTTAAATCTGTGTAAAAACGAGCCATACGAGCTTCTAATGCTTCGTCGCTTAATTCCATGTATTCTTGAATTTCTACTAGTAATTGGTTGAAATCTAAAACTTCATTCTTCGCTTCTAAAATAGCATGCGCTACTTCGACCATTGATAATTCGTTTTTGTTAATGCCATCGAGTTTCTTTAATTCCAATGGTTACACTTCCTTTCCAGTTCATCTAACACAGTATAGCATAATTTTCAAAGTTTATGCTAGTTTAGAGAGATTTTTTATACATTTTCCTTGATTTGAAGCTGAAAGGTCACTAAAGAGCTCGTAATTAGTTGTTTTTGTTGGAATAATTGGTATTCCAGTACTAGCAACAACATTTCCTCGGTCTCTTCTAGGTGTACTTGTTTGGTTCGAATCTCAAAATGCATTTGTCTACCTGCGCCTAACTCATAAATCCCTTTAGTCGCCTTCGTATGATGAAAGTCCATTTGACTACGCGCATCTCCTTGACGGTATAAAGTGACATGAGGGACCGCTTCTGTTGTATTCACTTCTACTTTTACTCGTGTATTCGTTTCTTCTTCTACATAACTAAGTACAAAACCGGAGTCCTTACGAAGACGCGTCGCATCCGCAAGCATACGTTGCTTCATCGTTTCCCCGCCTTGACTCAATACCGTCTCAATCGTTAATCTCATATTCCATCCCCCTCTCGTCCTCTTTCCTTCTCCCCTTCTGGATTTTTAGCGAGCAAGCAAACTCTACGCTCTAACTCCTATTCCAAAAAGGTTCGCAAATTCTCAAAAGTTTTGATAGCGGAGAATCCTGAGAAACTTTTCGGGGTAGGAGAACCTTACAAATTCTTATGTAGTTGTCTTTTACACAAACTACAATGCACCCCAACTCATTCTTCCCCATCCAACCTTCTTTGAATCCCAAAAGGGGCAAGCAAACTCCACGTTGCAATCCCCAATTCTAAAAAGATTTGCGAATTCAAAAGGTCTTTGATGGCGGAGAATCCTACGGAACTTTTTGGGAGGGAGAACCTTACGGATGTTATAAAAACAGTTATAGGAATTCGTATTAAATGCGAATTAGAGGGCGTAAGGAAATTTTCCCTACGCCCTCTTTGAGGCTTTAAAGGTGAGAGACCATAGGCTCGAACCGGTACCTCATAACAGTTTTTATAACAGCAATCCGTAAGGATTCGAACCCCCAAAAAGGAGCCGAAAAATTCGAAGCCATCAAATATAAATATATTTTAGCATTTCGCTAATTCTTGTTGTAATAGTTGGTTGACAACGCCAGGGTTTGCTTTCCCTTTCGTTTGCTTCATAATCTGCCCAACTAAGAATCCAACAGCGCGGTCTTTCCCATTCTTGTAGTCTTCAATCGACTGTGCATTGTTCGCCAACACATCTTGAATAATCGGTAATAACTGAGCAGGATCACTCAATTGAATCATACCGTGTTTTTCAACAACGCCTTTTGCAGTTCCGCCTTCTTCGGCTAATAGCAAGAAGACTTTCTTCGCTAATTTCGAACTGATGGTTCCGTCTGCAATTAATTGAATCATTTCTGCTAAGCTTTCTGGCGTTAACTTCAAGTCTTTCAATTCTAATTTCTTGCTGTTCATGTGCGCTGAGATGTCACCCATTAACCAGTTTGACGCTTGTTTAGGGTCGGCACCCGCAGCAACTGTTGCATCGAAGAAATCAGACATTTCTTTTGTTAATGTTAATACCATTGCATCGTATTCTGGTAAACCAAATTCGCTCACATAACGTTCACGACGTTTGCTTGGCATTTCAGGAATTGACGCACGCACTTCTTCAATCCATTCATTTGAGATTTGGAAGTTTGGTAGGTCTGGTTCTGGGAAGTAACGGTAGTCACTTGAACCTTCTTTGACACGCATTAAGATGGTTTGACCCGTCGCATCATCAAATCGACGTGTTTCTTGAAGGATTTCTCCTCCATTACGTAGGACGTTGGCTTGACGAACTTCTTCGAACGCTAACCCTTTACGGACGTTGTTAAATGAGTTTAAGTTTTTCAACTCTGTTTTTGTACCGAATTTTTCTTGCCCATAAGGACGGATTGAAATGTTCGCGTCACAACGCATGGAACCTTCTTCCATCTTCACGTCAGAAACACCTGTAAACATGATAATTTGACGAAGTGCTTCAAGGTACGCATACGCTTCTTCCGGAGAACGCATATCGGCTTCTGATACGATTTCAATCAGTGGAGTTCCTTGACGGTTTAAGTCCACATAAGAGAATCCGTCTGTACCGTGCGTATTTTTACCCGCATCTTCTTCTAGGTGGACACGTTCAATACGAATGCGTTTTGTTTGTCCTTCTACTTCGATATCAATCCAGCCATCATGACCGATTGGGTAATCGAATTGAGAGATTTGGTACGCTTTTGGATTATCAGGGTAGAAATAGTTTTTACGGTCGAATTTTGTATCTTGAGAAATCGTACAGTTCAACGCAAGAGCTGCACGCATTCCAAATTCTACCGCACGTTTATTCACGACAGGAAGTACCCCTGGATATCCCCAGTCGATGACGTTTGTATTTGTATTTGGTTCCGCACCGAAATGCGCTGGTGATGGAGAGAACATTTTTGAATCAGTTTTTAATTCAACGTGGCACTCTAAACCAATAATTGTTTCAAAGTTCATGTCATTGTTCCTCCTTATAATTGTGGACGGCGTAAGTAGTAATCATTTGCTTGTTCAAATGCATACGCTGCTTGATAAATTGTTTTTTCTTGGAAGTAATTTCCGATTAATTGAATTCCGACTGGTAGACCTTCGTTTGTGAAGCCAGCAGGGACTGAAATCGCTGGTAATCCAGCTAAGTTCACAGGAACTGTTAATAAGTCTGCCATGTACATTGCAAGAGGATCATCACTGTGTTCACCAATCCCATAAGCTGCAGATGTCGTTACAGGTCCTAAGATTAAATCATAGTTTTCAAATACTTTTGCAAAGTCTTGTTTGATTAATGTACGAACTTGTCCCGCTTTCTTGAAATAAGCATCGTAGTAGCCTGAACTTAAACTAAATGTTCCAAGCATGATACGACGTTTTACTTCCATTCCAAAACCTTCAGAACGGCTCTTCACGTATAAATCTTCTAATGTTTCTGCTTCTGTTGAACGGTGACCATAACGAATTCCGTCGAAACGTTGTAAGTTAGAAGAAGCTTCGGATGAAGCGATGATATAATACGCTGGAATCCCGTATTTAGAGTGAGGCAAGCTCACTTCTTCAACGATTGCGCCCAACGCGCGGTATTGATCAGCTGCTTTAAGAACAGCTGCTTGAACCTCAGCGTCTACACCTTCTGCAAAATATTCTTTTGGTAACGCAATACGCATGCCTTTAATGTCGCCTGTTAATCCTTTATGGTAAGCAGGAACTTCTTGTGGCACACTTGTTGAATCGCGGTGGTCATATCCTGAAATCGCGCTTAATACTAAGGCGTTATCTTGAACAGTACGTGTGAATGGTCCGATTTGGTCTAAGCTGGATGCAAAGGCAATCAAACCGTAACGAGAAATACGACCATATGTTGGTTTCATTCCAACAATACCTGTGAAACTTGCAGGTTGACGGATAGAACCACCAGTATCAGAACCTAGCGTTGCAAGCACTTCGCCAGAAGCAACCGCAGCAGCAGAACCACCTGAAGATCCACCAGGAACTTTTGTTAAGTCCCAAGGATTTTTTGTTTTCTTGAAATAAGAAGTTTCTGTTGAACCGCCCATGGCAAATTCGTCCATGTTTAATTTACCAACGTTAACCGCACCTTCAGCTTTTAATAATTCCATCACGTGCGCATCGTAAATTGGGTTGAAGTCTTCTAACATACGGCTTGAAGCAGTTGTTAAAAGGTCTCGAGTCACGATATTGTCTTTAATCCCGATTGGAAGACCTTGAAGTGACGCTTCCTCCCCGTAGCCTTTTTCATCAGCAGCTGCTGCTTGTTTTAAGGCTTCTTCTTCATTCAATGTCACGAACGCTTCTACTTTAGGTTCTAAAGCATGGATACGCTCGAATGTTGCTTTGGTTAATTCCACAGAAGTGAATTCTTTATTACGAAGACCTTCGTGAAGCTCAACTAATGTTTTGTTTTCAATAATACTCATGCTTCACCCTCCTCGTTTTCGCCCATAATTGCAGGCACTTGAATAAATCCATCTTCGCTTGTTTTCACATTACGCATTAATAAGTCGCGGTCTGTTCCTTTTTCAGCCACGTCTTCACGCATGACATTCACTAATGGATAGCCATGTGTCGTTACAGGAACTCCTGTCGTATCCACTTCTTTTAATTGTTCCACCATATCAATGATATCGCTCATTTGTTCTGTAAAATGAAGAATTTCATTGTCGGCAAAAGCTAGCTTTGCAAGTTTGGCAACGTGTCTAACTTCTTTTTCCTCAATGGCCATTTCTTTTCCTCGCTTTCAAAATCATTACTTTCCTATTGTAAACACTTTAAGCATGGTTATCAATATTAATCGAATATATGGTAAGTGAATACACCCTGCGTTAAATCTTGCATCAGGAACGCTTCTACTCCATTAATTGAACTAATACGCACTTCTACTGGAGTTGTTTTTGATAAATATTTATTAGCTGCATCGGTTACATGTTGTGCTAAGGCAATCATTTCAGATTCACCATAAAATTGTGTCATAATATCAATCACCATTTTTTTGGCCACATTATCTTGATATTTCACTCGAGCTGTAACGCCTGAGAGATTTGGGAATACGTTTTGTACTTCCGTTTTGAAATTCTCAAACGCAGTAGATTCTTCCGTTGCTGCTTCGTTCACTAGCGGTAGCACTGTCACTTTCTGGTTTACATTCGTCCAGTTCGTAATTTCAGTTCCTTCAACAGAAGTCGCTTCTAAGACATAAACGCCTCCACCAATATCATCTTTTGAAGTTTGTCTGAAGACTCCAAAGACAATCGGCACCGCTTTGAGCGCATCATTTTGACGCAGTCTTGTTAAAATTTGGTTCACGATCGTTTTAGCTTGTTCAATCATGACTTCTTTAGAAATCTTGGTTTCTGCGTCACGATCACCGTTGGTATAGTAATCCACACTATTCATCGCAACCCCAATACTAATCCCACCTAACTCAAAGTTATTTTCTGTTTGAATCATGTAGTCTTGTTCTAAAATTTGCGCTAAATATAGCGGAGCGCGTCCTGTTGGTGAAGTATCTCTATTATCAGCAGGATTCAACCCTTCTGGATTTTTATCACTTTTTCGCGCAATCCATTTAGCGGTTGTATCGGAATCGATAACCTGTCCTTCTCTAAAGAAATATTGATTCGTAGGAAATACTGTTCTAGAAAGCTCAATTAATCCTGTCTCAAAGTTTTTTAAATTAAATCCCGTATTCAAGCTTAAAGTAGCTCCACGGTTTTGACTGACTTGATATTTCCCATTAGTAATCAATGCTCTGTAAAAATTATTAGACAATTGATTCGTCGTAGACTGAACCACTTTTGTATTGGTATCATTTTTCGTATTTGTATTTTGGCGATTGGCTTGAGTAATATCTGCACAGGCGGCTAAGGTGAATGCACTCATTAACCCTAATAATCCCAAGCGTAATTGATGTTTCATATGCGTTCCTTTCTATGCAAGAGAATCCAGAAATTGTTGTTCACTCCACACTTCAATCCCTAGCGCGTTGGCTTTATCCAACTTGCTTCCGGCTGAATGTCCAGCAATCACAACGTCTGTCTTCTTAGAAACAGAGCCTGTTACTTTCGCTCCAAGCGATTCCAATTTTTCTTTTGCATCTTGTCTTGTTAATTGTTCTAATGTCCCTGTTAAAACGACAGTCTTTCCACTTAGAATATGTCCTGAAGCTTCACTGTCTGCTTTTGTCTTTCCAAGATAGCTCATATTCACTCCACGATCTTGTAATTCTTGGATAAGTTCTTGAACGGATGGTTGTTCAAAATAAGTTTTTACACTATAAGCAATAATATCACCTAAACCATCAATTTCCAACAATTGTTCAATGCTCGCCTCTTGTAAAGCCTTCATATTTTCAAAATGTTGTGCCAGTTCTTTAGCAGCCTTGGTTCCTACATGACGGATACCTAACCCTGTTAAAAGGCGTTCCAAGGAATTGGCTTTACTCTTTTCAATGGCTTCAAGAATATTTTCTGCACTCTTTTGTTGAATTTTGTCTAATGCTAATAGCTGATTCAAAGTTAATTTGTATAAATCTGCAACATCAAGAACTAGACCTTCTTCAAAAAGTTGCTTAATGATACTTGGGCCAATTCCACTCATATTCATCGCATTTCGTGAAACAAAGTGGCCCATGCCTTCTGTCAGTTGGGCTGGACATTTTGGATTCAAGCAACGAATCGCGACCTCATCTTCCAAATGTTCCAATTTCTCATGACAGACCGGGCAAGTCGTTGGAAACTCGTACGGCTGACTTGTAGCTGGACGCTTCTCAAAAATCACCCGCGTCACTTCAGGAATAATATCTCCTGCCTTATGAATCACCACGGTGTCTTCCAAGCGAATATCTCTTTCTTTCATCAAATCAATATTATGCAAGCTCGCACGTCGTACCGTCGTTCCTGCTAATTGAACAGGATCCATCACTGCAGTTGGGGTAACCACTCCAGTACGTCCCACCGTCCACTCCACATCGCGGACAACCGTTTGCGCTTCTTCCGCTGGGAATTTGTACGCAATGGCCCACCGCGGTGCTTTTACCGTATAGCCGATTTCTTCTTGAGTGGCAAAATCATTGACCTTAATCACCATACCGTCGATTTCGTATGGTAATTCTTGGCGTTTCGCACCAATCGTCTCAATGTAATTCCACACTTCATCAATCGTTTGGCATTTTAAGCGCTCAGGATTGGTTACAAAACCAATCTCTGCCATCTTCTCCAACAACTCTTCTTGAGTTGAAACATCTAGTTCTTCTACACTTGGACTACTGTATAGAAAGACGGACAAATTTCGCTTCGCCGCAATTTTAGGGTCAAGCTGGCGTAGGCTTCCTGCCGCTGCATTTCTTGGATTGGCAAAAACTTCAAGACCTTCTTCTTCGCGCGACTCGTTTAATGCCACGAATGATTTTTTCGGCATATAACATTCACCACGCACTTCGATATTCCAAGGCTCTTTTAAAGACAATGGTACTGATTTAATGGTACGCACATTGCCCGTTACATCTTCACCTGTCGTCCCATCTCCACGGGTTGCCCCAAGTTGAAGCTGCCCGTTTTGATACGTCAACGCAATAGAAAGTCCATCGATTTTTAGTTCACATATATACTCGATTGCTCGGTTCGTTAACTTGCGAAGACGCGCATCAAACTCTTCCAAATCTTCCTTCGAAAAGGCATTTGAAAGGCTGAGCATCGGATTGGTGTGAGTAACCTTCTGGAACTGCTCGAGCACTTCTCCCCCCACCCGTTGCGTAGGAGAATCAGCCGTCACGAACTCCGGATGTTCCTTTTCTAAAGCCAGTAATTCATGATAAGCCTTATCGTACTCTGCATCTGTTGCAGTAGGTTTATCTTCCACATAATACTCATGACTCCAACGATTTAATTGTTCTTTGAGCTGTTCAATTCTTTGTTGAATCGTTGTATTCATCTTCATCCTCTATTCTTCGATTTTTTCAATTGGGGCAAAACTTGCAAGGAGTCGTTTAATCCCCATCCCAGCAAAAGCCACGTCAAGTTCTTGACGGTCTCCTTCACCGGTAATACGGACTACAGTTCCCGTCCCCCATTTCTTATGAGATACTTTCATTCCAACCGTCCATCCATCAGTTGAAGTAGACGTTGGCGTTTGTTTTTCTACGCGCTGAATGCTTGCAGAAGAGTGAGATTTCTTTTGTAAATATCCCTCATTCTTTTGCACATTATTATTGCGGTAACGATCAAAGAGTCCCCCACTTGTTGCAGAAGAACCTCTGTTATAACTTGGTTTTTCTGAGTAGAAACTACTTGAATAATAAGAGTCGCTAATCGTTTCTCCTTCTTTTTGAAGAAGTTTATCATCAATTTCTTGCATAAAACGAGACTCGCGGTAATGTTGCGTTTTACCATAGAGCAGTCTTGAATACGCACGTGTCATAAAGAGCTTTTTCTCTGCACGTGTAATCCCTACATAGGCCAATCGACGTTCCTCTTCTTCATCACCTTCTTGTAAGGTTCTTGCAGAAGGAAAAATTCCGTCTTCCATCCCTACAAGGAACACGACGGGGAACTCTAACCCTTTTGCCGCATGCAAGGTCATCAATGTGATTTGTGAAGCACTCGTTTCTTCTTCATTTTCCATATCCGTCACTAAAGATAAATCCGTTAAGAATTGGACTAAAGCTGATTCTTCTGCTTCAGAATCGAACCGTTTCTCTTCGAACTCTTTAGCTACGGATAAGAATTCGCGCATATTATCGATTCGCGCATCAGCTTCCATCGTATGCGCCTGTTCAAGAGAAGCAATGTAGCCTGATTTTATCATGACTTCTTCGATTAAATCGGTTAGCGAAACGAACTCTTGCATCTTCGTTAAATCGCTAATCAATTTCGCAAAATCGGCTAAACTTTTTCCTGCTTTCCCACTAATCCCGTTAAGAGTCGTCTCAGCGGAAGCTTCTAAAAGAGAAAAGCCGTGCATTTGAGCAAAGTTTTCTAATTTTTCAATACTCTTTCCACCAATACCGCGTTTTGGCGCATTCACGACACGCCTAAAGCTAAAGTCATCGGTCGGATTCACTAATAAACGTAAATAGGCGAGTAAATTCTTGATTTCCATGCGCTCGTAGAATCGTTGACCTCCTACCATTTTGAATGGCATATTTGCTTTTAATAAATCTTCTTCAAGTGTCCGTGATTGAGCATTACTACGGTATAAAACTGCAAAATCACTATAATCGTACCCGTCAAAATTTACCATCTTTTGAATCGTTCTCATCACATAACGAGACTCTTCATAACCAGAAGCCGCACAATGATAGGTAATCTTGTCCCCTGCTTCATTTTCGGTCCATAACTCTTTTGGTTTACGATTTTGATTATTTTCAATCACTTGATTGGCAGCTTTTAAAATCGTCTTCGTCGAACGATAGTTTTGCTCTAGGAAGACCACCTTCGCCTCTGGATAATCGTGTTCAAACGACAAGATATTTTCCATATCAGCTCCACGCCAGCCGTAAATACTTTGATCGGCATCCCCAACTACGCAAATATTTTTGAACTTATCGGCCAACAATTGAACCAATAAGTATTGTGCATGATTTGTATCTTGGTACTCATCCACATGAATATAATGGAATTTTTGTTGATAATATGCTAATACATCTGGATACTCTTTAAACAATTTCACTGTTAACATAATTAAATCATCAAAGTCAACGGTCATATTTTTGCGTTTTTCTGCTTCGTATTCGACATAACACTTGGCTGTTATTTGGTCCATGAAGTTCACATGTGTTTTTGAGAAGGTTTCCGCATCTTCAAAATTATTTTTTGCATTACTAATGCTTGCTAAGATTCCACGTGCATCAAACTTATCCGAATCAATATTCAATTTTTGCATAATGCGTTTCATCGCGGACAGTTGATCCCCAGAATCGATAATCGTAAACGACTTTGCAAGACCGATACGTTCACAATCTCTGCGTAAAATGCGGACGCACATCGAGTGGAAAGTGGAGACCCACATATCGCCTGCTTGTTCGCCCACTAGAGCACTCACACGTTCTTTCATCTCGCTGGCCGCTTTATTCGTAAATGTAATCGCTAGAATATTCCACGGTTGTACTTCTTCCTCAGCTAAAATATAAGCCATTCGATGCGTCAACACGCGTGTCTTTCCGCTTCCAGCACCCGCCATTACGAGAAGCGGGCCTTGTGTATGCACAACCGCTTCCTTTTGGCGAGGGTTCATTCCCTTAATTAATTCGCTTGAATTTTCCACTCACTCTTTCCTTTCCTTGAGGAACTATTTTCCATTAAAGAATAAATCTGAAACTTCAATCTCTCCAAGTAGATCCACACTGGACCCTCCACTTAATCGAATCACTCCTAAGATGTCTGTTGCTCTCTTGGGTGAGGTTTGGAAAAATTCAAAATCCCATTTTGGTTTCAATAATGTTAATAAACTTGCTTTTTCAAGCATGGATTCATAAATCGGCACTAGAATCATTTCCTCAGTAGGTTCCTTGTATTGCACTGGGAGTCCTGCTGCTACTCGCGCAATGATGTCCGATAAACCTTTTCCTAATTGTGCACTTCCAAATTGTTGTTGAACTAAAGGCAATTGATTAATCGATTTCACATAAAAAATGCCATTATTTCCCATCAACACTTGAATCGAGAGAACGACTGATCCTGACAGATGATCCACTACTTTAAAAGCAATCCGCTTCAATTCTTGAACCCATTCTGGATTCATCCGACGAGAAGCAATACTATACTTCAGTTTCCCAGAGATATACACATCTTCTGTAATTGGTAGAATCGTTACACAATCCTCATAATCACGAACAATGGTCAATGAAAAGTGGCGTTGAGCAGGCACAAAGGCTGTCAACATACTTGGTCCTTCTTCGATTTTATCTAAAATTCGCTCATCAATATCTTGATCGTATAATTCGATGGGATCTTCAACTCTACTTTTGACTTGATTACTTTCTAGAAAAGCAGGTAACCCAATACTTTCTAACAAAGTTGGTAACTCTCCAATATGGGTGACAATCCCATAAGGAGCTACGTTAATCGCATGTTCTTCTAAAAATAATTTTTCGACCGTACGATTTTGCGAAATCTCTGCCAGCTCAAACGACTGGTAATATCTTGTTTTATTACTTAAAGCCACTAATGTGTCTACAGAAACTAAATTGGTCATCAGAAGGAGAGTATCTACTTTTTGGGCAAAATTGAGTAAGGATGCACGGTCATCATAGGAAGACACAATTTCATATTCTGCCATTGAAATAGCAGCCTCGTTCGATTGGTGGTAGCTATATACAACATACCCCATCTTTCTAGCAGCAATTGCAACAGATGCAACTTGCTCGTCTCCCCCAACGATTCCGATAATGGATCCTGGTAATAATTGACTCATGTGTATCCTCTCCTTTTGCATACGTTAAAATTAATTTGATTTCTTAAGAACCTCTTCGCACAGATGCGGTTGTTTCCTCGCTTGGCAATTTATCATATTGATACAATTGATGTTCTTCAATCATTTGAATCAGCTTTTGTGCATAGGTTGGGTCGGTGGCATATCCTGCATCTTGTAAGGCTTGAGCTGCTTGTTTATAATTTCTAGCCCCTAGCACTTTATGATACAGCGTGGGATCCCAATCCACTCCATAAGCCAACAATTGCGCATGAGCTTCCACTGAATCAGCCCAGCTATCGTACACACGAAAGCGACCATTAATCGTTATCCATGTTTCATTCACGAATTCCGCAGTTTCTAGCACCACATTCGGTTGTGCAGTTGTCGCTTTTACACCATATAAATTATAATATTTGTTCGCTAATAAGCTTTCGCCCCAGTTCGATTCGAGGATTGCTTGCGCCAAACTGACACTCGGCAATACTCCATAATCGCGATACGCTTTTTGGGCTGCTGGAGCAAGTGTCTCTATGAAGGTCTCTCTTGTAGACGTTTCTGCCTTGTGCTGTAGTTTATTCTCAGACAACCATGTGATGGTTCCGGCTAAAAGAACACTCGTTACAGCTACGAGGAGGAGCGCCGTCAATTTAGACAATGACTTAACCCACTCTACAAGATGAAACGCGAATTTACTTTTTCTTTTCCTTCTTTTCGCCACAATTTCACCACTTTCTTCATCTTTCAATTTTATCATAAAATACCCTATAAAAAAATGGATACCCCCTTGTTTTAAAGAGAGTATCCGTGATTTTAATCATTCAATTTTTATTCTGCATCATTTTCTGGAACAAATACGTTTTTACCGTATTCTAAGTATTTCTGTTGGGCTTTTTCATCTCGAATCCACTCGAGTAATCCTTGTTTCTTTGTTCCAATTTGTTTATGCGTAATTCCCACAATTCGAATTTCAATAATATCTTGATAACTCCAGCTTCCATAATTAGTCGCAATGCGTAAGATGGTCACATTCTCTTTGAATTTTCCTTTGCTAACAGCAGCCGTCTTCCATTCCACTCGGACATTTTCTTGGCGAATCCAATGATTAGCAATTTGGACTTTTAGCCTTAAATACTCTGCCACTGGATCAGAAGCCACCTCAGGAAGAACTTCCGCATTTCTGGCAATTTTTTGCGCCAGCATCCACTCGTAGTCCGTAAACAGCATTGAAATCTTCTGCATGTTTTCAGATTTCAATCCTCTCTCTCCATTCTTCCATCTTGTCCAACTTTGCCCACTAATACCTAATTCTTGTGTGTAAAATGCTTTTTCTGAGAGATATCTTTCTCGAATGGCATTTACAACAATCAATACAAATGCTTCATGCATCTTCATCACCTCTCGAAATTATAATACACCTATTAGGTTCATTTTTCAAATTTTTGTCATTTTTCTACCTCGTATATTATAATAACGTTATCTTTAATGAGAGGTGAGAGTGTGTCCCAAACTTCTAAAAATCCATTTCATATTGGACTACGTACTTTAAAAACCGCTATATCCGTATTTCTTTGTGTTGTGCTATTTAGAGTATTACATCGTGGTTCTCCGATGCTGGCTGCACTGTCCGCCATCTTTAGCCTAAGAACTGACCACGAACAAACCTTTAAATTTGCGCTCTCTCGTTTTGTAGGCAACACTACAGGTGGGGTGGTCGCTATTCTACTGTTCCAATTAAGAGCCATTCTTCCGTACCAAGAATATACGGATTTATTACTAGCACCGATTGGAATTATCTTAATCATTTTATTCTGCAATCAATTCAATAAAACCGGCGTCATTAATTCTTGTTCAACCTTCTTAGTCATTTTCTTTAACGTTGAAGCAGGACAAAACACCGCCTATGCGATTCAAAGAATTTTGGATACCCTCATCGGCGCATTGATTGCCATTGGAGTAAACCATCTTCTTCCAAACCCGCACTTGAAAACTGAAGAAAAAGCGTAAACGAAAAACTACGTTAGGATATCCTAACGTAGTTTTTTTTGCTTAGTGATCCCTACCACGATAGCTATCGGCATTCGTAAAGAACACTTTTTCAATCACATCGATTGGTTTGGATAATAAAATTTCTTTTGTTTTGAGCGATTGTACTCGTAGTGTTGGTTTTCCATCCACTAACGAAATCATCACTAAATTCCCTTGATTTAAGTATGGAAGTGGAGCGTATGGATCTGTTTCAATGGTTTGACTAAGCTCTAATCGATGGTTAGCACCTAACTTGTATAGATTCCATTGAATATTCTTCCGTTCACTTGGTTCCTCATATCCTTGAATTTGATACAGTTCCTTTTCTCTCGCTTTCGCTTTAGAAGATAGTAAATACACTTGATCTTCCACTACATACACACTCGTATTTTCAAAAGCCATTGTCTCGGTCGATTCAATCTCAGTGAATTTTTTCGTCTTCGCATCAAAAGTCATCCAGTAGAATTGATTTTCTTTCGAAAAAGACGACCCCATGACAAGACGTTGGGGATCATAGACTCTCTCCCTTGAAGTAGATCTCCAGTGAAAAGATTGTAATTTTTCCGGCAAATCCACTCTTTCTACTTTAGAAGGAGTGCCCGTCTTCAAGTCAATCGAAAACATTAATAGATAAGACTTCGACTGTGCTTGACTAGCATCACTCCATTGCATCGCTGCATATAAAGTATCCCCGTCTCTATAGAAGCTAGGCGATTCAATATACGTACGGTCTCCGCGGATTTCTTTTGGAATAGATACCGTTTTAGAAACTGTCTCTTTCGTCTCGGTATTCATCAATGTATACCCAATCGCTGGATCTGAATTCGTCTGATACACATTGAATTGTGCTCCGTAATAAAGTTTATATCCTTTAAAAGTGATGGAAGTTCCGTAGCGCGGTCTATTGAGCAGTGAAAAATCTCTCATTTCATTTCGTATACCGTACGAATAAGGATTGTCTCCGAACCCAATTCGCTTCACTTCTCCGTCTAAAAGTACATGAGTAGCACCATTATGCTTGGTAATATCTTGTGTATAGGGAGTAAACTGAAACATTGCCCCTTCAACAAGTTTTTTCTCTTCTTGCGATAACTGCAGAGATGCAGGAGCAGGTTTGACATCTTTATAGACCGCAAATCCTGCACTACCAAGAAATATGAGACCACTTAGCGCAAAGATGACTGTTGCAAATTTTCTTGATTTCATTGTTCAAACCTCCTTATACGCTCACCTTATGATTTAATAAATAATCACTGAGTAATACATTTCCGATAATCCACACGAATATTCCCGTCCCTAAATATAGAATTGTTTCAGATCCGATGAAATGGAAAGCCCATTGGTATCTAGAGACTATTCCTACATAAAGAATAGCGATTAAGATATATCCGATGATGCTCATTAATTTCATCGTTGTGGATTTCTTTTCAACTCCTACCACTAATAAAGTGATTTGGAAGATGGTAATAATAGTAGCTACTCCAAATAGGAAGAAGAATAAAAATTGAGTCGCATATTTTGGAACAACTGTCTGCATAACAATGGAATTCGTTAAAAGAGACCACGGTGTCACATGATGGGAATCAAGACTCGGAATAAATAATTTTGAAAGGGTGTAATTTAAGAATACCCCAATTACTTGAACACCTTGTAGGAAGAACGTGATGATAAGCATTGTTAGTAACTTCGATAAATACACACTAAAGCGAGATCCTGGTAACATCAATAAACGGTAAATGAAGGAGCCTTTTGTACTCCACTCCGTAGACCAAATCACCGCACTATAGACAAGAATGGCCACTCCAGCGAAAAATACAGGTAATCCAATATTATTTTCCACAAGAATTACTCGAAGAATTTCTTCTTTTTCAGTTAAATTTCTCATTCCACTCAGTAATCCGGCATTCACTATCGTTAGAAACTGAAGACCGATTTGAATCAACACTTGAATCAGTGCGGTAACGAGAATAAATCCTTTGGCTTGGCCTAAATTATAAAGCGTTAGTTGAATGACTTTTCTCATTGTAAGTATACCTCCCTCATCACATCCACAATAGACTTTCCTTCTTCTTCACGAACTCGCTCTGGATAAAATTCTTTAACGATTTTTCCTTCATCTAGTAAGAGCGCCTTGTCTACAATGTACTCAATATCATTAATTTCATGTGTCGTAATTAAAACACCACGTCCGTCTAATAAATCACTTGTAAATACACGTGCAATTTCTTCGCGTGTAAAGACATCAATTCCAGAGAATGGTTCGTCCATCAAAATATAATCCGTGTCTAGTCCCATTCCAAGCAGTAAATTCAACTTAGCAACATTCCCTTTCGAAAGAGCCTTCACTTCGTCTTTTAAGTTTAATCGGAAGAACTTCAATAAATGTTTTTCTTTCGAACGATTCCAGTTTGGATAGAAGGTGCGCATAAAATCAATCGCTTCATCTACCGTTTGATTTGGGGAGATAATAGAGCTATCAGTAATATAGCTGACTTTTTCAGCAAACACTTTACGTACTGGCATATCATCAATCACGATTTTCCCTTTGTCATAAGGGAGTAAGCCCGCAATAGAATTCATAATGGTTGTTTTCCCAATCCCATTCACACCGATTAGCGCTGTTACTTCCCCTTTTTTCGCGTTAAACGAAATATCATTTAACACTTGTTTTTTCCCAAATTTCTTGCTTAAATTTTCTACCGTTAACATTTAAAACTCTCCTTCCTATCACAATTTCTGACTCAGATGGTCGATAACCTCTTTTTGAGAGAGCTGAAGCGGAGCAATCGCATCAACAAAACTCGTAATGGCTTCTTCTAACATTTCTTCTTTTAGTTGTTCGATTCTATCCTCATCTTCTGTTACTCTACTCATTACATTATTTCCTGTTGTCACAAGACCTATAGCCTCCATTTCATGAAATGCCCTTTGAACTGTATTCGGATTCACTTGCATTGCTTGAGCTAGCTCTCGTCTACTTGGCATTTCTTGTCCAGGTTTTAATCGTTTAGATACAATTTCCGCCTTGAAATAGGCGACAATTTGCTCGTAAACCGGACTTCTTTTATCAAATACAATCATCGGCTTCTCCTTTCTTTCGATTGTACCAGTGTATTAATATAGTAATACACTTCCTTTAACTGTATTATGCACTTAGTACACCCATTTGTCAATAGCATTTTCAAAAATATTTTTAAAAATAAAAAAGACGACTCTGTTGAGTCGTCTACATCATTATTGTAATTTTAATTTCACCATTTCTTGCAAGATTAAGTTCGCCATCTCGGCTGCACCAGTATCGTTTGGATGAATTTCATCCTCAAAGAGCAACTCTTTCGTGCGTCCTTTCGCATAGATTCCCCAGTCGACTAAATGAACATTTGAATACCGTTCAGCTGCAGATTTGAGTTGATCGTTCACTTCTTTAGCCCATTTAATTTCATAGCCGACTGTTACTAAGAAAATTTCACGGTTGCCTGTTGCCTGGATGAGCGAATCAATTTGCGTACTTACAAAAGCTCCATTTGAACCAAGTACAAATACGACCGTTTGAGATAATCTTTCTTGTTCAACTAGTTTTTGGACGACAGGAGTACTGTAATACAATTGACGTCCAACTTCCCCGTCAACATATGCATTCGGGAAGACTTCTCTTAATTTATTGGCAGAAGCTAACAGGACGGAATCTCCTACAAAGGTAATTGGCGTTTGTCGAACTTGTTGTTCTATATTAGCCTGCACCTCCGAATGAACCGTTGTGACAGCTTCCGTAGTAGGTTCCACGGTTGTTTCTTGAAGCAGTTCCTGATTTTTACGAATCTTTTCTTCTACTTCACGAACCAAACTTGTTTGGTCTTTTTCCTGTGCAAATCCAATCCCTGCTAACCCAGCAAAGACCAGATAAACTAAAGAAAAAGCCATTCCGAAGTGTTTTACCTTTTTTGGAAGGTTCGATTTCATATACGCAGTTAACTGATACGGACTATGTGCTTGTCCAATCGGAAGTGGAATTCGTTCTTTTTCAAATAATTGATAAGTGATTTCAGCTAGTACAATTATCGTAATCCATTGAATCGAAACATTCAACCAATAGTCTTCAAGCCCTCTTAAAAACGATGGCAAGATTAAGTGTATCGGATAAAACCATAGGTAATAAGAGTAACTTCTTTTTCCGAGGAAAGTAAAACCTTTAAAGCTAATGATATAGTGAAGCATCACGCCTTCACGGATTACAAATGAAACAAGCAGTGCCATTACGATGGAAGAGAGTAGCATAATCATGTAATACACTTCTGCTTGCATCCCATTGAAGGTCAAGAGCATCCAAATGAATGCCCCCATACAAATGACGCTCGCAACATTCAAGATACTTTTGTTAGAATGCTCTTCGGGAATCAAAAGTTTCCCTTCATGAATGTAGCTTAGTAAAGCTCCTAATGTGAATGAGAACAAACGAGTTGATACAAGATAGTAAACATGCGACGGCTCTTGTTCCAACCAATATAAAGCCGCCATCCCTACTGCTGAAGCAATTGTTAGAAAAGCTAACAGTACAAACTCTTGCATCCGCAGAAAATTCATCTTCTTCATGAATTTTCTCACGAAGAATCCAAAAATTAATAATTGAACATATAAAGAAATGTACCAAAGATGGACAAAAGGACTTGGATTAGCGGACTGTACAAAATAGGATTGTTGACTAAAGATTTGATAATCATTATTGACAAAAAACAACGCCGATAGAGCCATTCCTCTGATATTAGACAGCATGTGTGGTGCGATTAAAAAGAGCGTAGCTACGTTAGTGATAATCATAAAGAGCATCGGAAAAAACATTCTTTTCAGGCTCTTCCACGAAAATTTCTCTTGATAATCCTCAGCAAATGTTTTCTTATTCTGTCTAAATGTTAAATAGCCCCCAACTACAAGAAAACCATTTACCGCCAAAAATCCCCCAGGCAATAAATGTTGAAAATAATAATATAAAATAATTGCAAGTATAAAAAAACCTTTCAAGCCATCTAAAGCTGCGATCCTCTTCTGTTTTTCAGGCGGATGCGCATTTGACTTAGAAAGTCCTGTTTGATAATTTGAAGTCTCCATTGAAATTCTCCATTCATGATGTTCGTCATTATTATATCTCAAAACAGCTACATTGGGATACTAGAAACTTTACATTTTTATTAATTTTGAGAAAATCAATTCCAATTGTTTCTGTGGAGAAAAAAACGTTTAATTTCCTCTCTAAAATCAAAAAAACTAGGCAAAAAGGCCTAGTTTTTTCATTTATAATAAAATATGTCACTCTAAAATCAAGATGTAATTTAACCCAATGGAGATAGCTGCTATTTCAACCCTTTAAAAGCATCTACTTTAATCTTCTTGCTATCAATCCCTTTTTCTTCAAGGAACCTCTTCATCATTTCCACATCATCAGGTTGACCAGATAAGAGATATGTGGCCTTATTTCCATACTTTTCTGCTGCATTTTTAAGGCTGTCTTGACTTTGAGAAAAGCTAGAAGTTGTTTCATAGGTCAAATTTGTTTCTTTTTTTGATAAATTTGCTATTTCTTCATTAAAAATAAGAACCCCTTTATCCAAGTGACTGATAATAATATCCCGTTTTCCAGCCCACTCTTTGATAATAGGCCTTATTGCCGCAATGCCAACGTCAGAAGCAAAAAAAACAAGTGGCTCTTTGCCATCTGCAACAGATAAATTAGAGTAAAGCCAGCTCATCTCGACCTTACTTCCTGCTTGCAAATTAGTCAATGTTTTTTTATAGAAACTACCACTATTGTGTGTCAAAATGAAAATTTCATTCTCATTAGGGTTAGAAGCTATTGTCAGCCAGCCACTATTTTGTTTGTTTTTATCATTGCTCATTGAAGCACCGGATATTACGTCGGTAGTTTCTTGAGCGTTCTCCTTAACATCATGTAATGTAAATTGAGCATAAGATCCAGCTTCCCATGTCACATTGTCAGGTTTCGTCAAACGTATTAAGTAAAGGTCGTCATTGAAATTTTCAATGGATTTAACCGACAAAGTTTGACTCCGTCCAAGATAGGTAATCACACCCCAAGTAATAAGGCACAGTGCCACCAGAATAGATATAATAATTATCACCATTTTTTTACCTCTTTTCATTACTTCCCTCATTTCCAAAATTTAAAAGATACCCAAAAAGCCAGTGCGATAGTAGGAATAAAACCAATCACTTTGATAACAAAATCGGTATCCGGCAAGCTGTATATATAAATCATGATAGTCACTGCTGCCAACCAAATGCCTGCAATTTGCAAAATAGCAGATAATCCGGTAATCATACATAACCCTATCGCTAACAAAATTATGCCTCCAGTAGCAAAGCTCATGAAATCAGGGCTTGATAAATCAATTGACTGTAGCATAGCTCCCCATACAATGACCAAAATACCAATAACGGCGACAGAAATCCCCACAATACCCCATCCATTCATTTTTTACTCCTTGTTTGTTCATAATAATATCTCCTTCATGTTATTGAATGAATATTTTTTAAATTCATTCATTCTCTCTTAAAAAATAAAGAAATCAATTCTTTATTTTTTTAAAATCCCCTTTACAAAATAAGTTGCAAGTATTTCAACTGTTTTACTGATACCCGGAAAATCATTTTCTGCAATGTGCATATCCATATAGTAAAACAGATTGTAAACTTGTAAGATTTCTTGAATTTTTTCTTGTGAATATCCTTCATCCTTGATACGATTCGTAAATGTCTCCTCTAAAAACTGATGAAATGAATTTGAAATTTTGCCTTCTTCCGAAGAATAATAATGATGCAACTCATTAGAAATCATAGGATTGTACCATTCCGAAAGAATTTTATTGGAAGAAATATAACTTCGTGACGTTCTGAAAATCTGACTGACAAGTTCGACCATATCCATTCCCCAATCAATTTCGTTTATCATTGCTTGACGTACACGATTATTCTCATCTACATAAACATCTAAAAAAATAGCTTCTTTACTGTCATAATAGTTATAGAAAGAACCAACTGCCACACCAGCTTGTTTGGCAATTTCTGAAATTCCTGTTGCCTTATAGCCTGTTTTAGAGAAGATATCATGGGCAGCTGCCTTTAAAGCCTGTTTTATATCCAATTTAACAGATCTCCTTTCCGTTGTGAATGAATATTTTTTTTATTCATTCATAACATATCATGTTGCATGTTGCTTGTCAACATAATAGGAAAATAAAAGACTTTAAGTTTACAATCAACTCACTTTACAGTCTTAGAATTTCCCCTCATTCTTTCCAAGTGCCAAATCAAACTACGATACCTGAATTCCCTTAGTCTGTGTGCCAAGATATTTGAAAGTTCCACGCTTTTCTTACTGTTCTTTAATACTTTATATTCCCTCTAATATTTCATTTTCCTGTTCAATGAACATCAGTCATACAGTTATCAAATTGCAGTGTTTGTTCTCTGCCATTTTTGGCAAAAGTGAATTTTCGTTGTTGTAGAAATTAAGAAATAAGTGGAACAACAAGCATAGGAAAGGGTTCTTACCTTTTGTGGTGTTTTCTTGCATACAGTTCAAGAATAAAGTCAAGGATTTCATCGATACGATCACTGTCAAGTCCTGATTGGCTTCTACTTCGTAACATGAGCATGAAAAAAGCGGTGTTCTTATACTTCCTTTAACAGAAGCGAAAGAGCACCGCTTTTACGATTTCCTATTTAATTTTGATTCCCACAACATGCCTTTTATGTCTGTGGTAAAGTACTTCTATCTGAAGAGTTTTTACAGCACATCAAGGCTTTTTTCTCAAAAGTAGTAAATTTTAGTAAATTCAATCCACTCTCTTGTAAATATCCTTGTATTTCAAGGGGTTTGGGGGTTAACTATTAAAGTTTGCATTTAAACTTTTAATGTTCTGAAGCACCGCTTGTAGCGTCCACTGCTTGTGCTTGAGCTGGAGCTGAATGTCCGCTATCTGAAGCACCACTTGTAGTATCTGCTGCTGGAGCTGAGTGTCCGCTGTTTGAAGCGCCACTTGTTGCGTCAGCTGCAGGAGCTGCCCCATTTGCGCTGACTAAACGTTGGCCAGTTGTTTGTAAGTACCAATCTAACCATGGTTTGAAGTCAAATACGATTTCGTTGATTCCAGCATAAGAACCATCAGGATAGTACATTGCTTGGTAGTTGTGTACATTGATGATTTCTGGTGGAGTGTTCGGAACGATTGTACGGAAGTAATCCACGTTTCCTGCACGTAAGTTCGCAATGAGGTATTCCACATTTTTGAAGGTACGTGGTGGGTGAACAGTTCCTAAACGGTTACCAGATTGAGATGGCACACGTGGAGCCAACATTTTGTTTGCTGGTTTGTTGAAGTTATAGTACAAGAATTGGTTGTTGTCATCGGCATATGTTACTTCAAATGGTAAAGCTTTTAAGAACATATCGATTTGGTCAACCGTTAATAAACCGTGGTCTAGGCGAACATAGTCGTTACCTTGAGCCGCTCCAACGATTTCACTTGCTTTTTCAACCCATTCTGGATCATCAGGATCTACGCCTTGAACTGTTGTAGAAATTGGGTTTGTGCAGTCTAAATCTTCTGGAGGAGTTGGTAATGGTTTGCGTAACACTTTTACAACCTCCACATATTTCACGAAGTTTTCTAAGCATGAACGTAAGAACGCTACAGTTCCTTCGCTCTTAATGTTGCCTTCTTCGTCAAATGCTTCTTTTGCTTTTCCTAATAAGAATTCGTTCCCTGGTAATACATATGCGTTTACCCCTGGAGCGTCCAAGATTTTACGTAAATGCACTTGCGCACGTGAAGTACCTTGGTCATAGTGAGAAGCTCCCATAATCATGACAGGTTTGTTTTCGAATGGGTGTAAGTTGAATGACATCCATTCTAATGTGCTCTTCAACGCAGCTGTAATGGTGTGGTTGTGTTCAGGTGTAGCGATAATCACACCATCTGCACGAATTAATTTGTTGTACATGTATTGTACTGGGAAGCTCTTAGATTGATCTTCGTCTTGATTGAACATTGGAATATCTTTAATTTCTAAGATTTCAAACTCGAATAAGTCACTGAATTTCTTTTCGATAAATTGTAATAATAAACGGTTATGCGAAAATTCCGCATTTGATCCTACGATACCAATAATTTTCATTTTCTACTGTCACTCCTTATTTTTTAGAACTGTCCCATGAGAAGTTTTTCGCTTCTTTTTCACGAGCTTCGTTTGCACGAACTAATTGTTTTGTAATTTCAATGAATAATAAGTAATCTTCGAAAATCTTTTCTAATTTTTCAACAGTAACTGTATCTTTCAAGTTACCTTCTTCGTCGAATGCTTGTAAGGCGTGACCTAATAAGAATTCATCACTTGGTAAAACACGTGCTTTAATTTCTGGCGCGTTTAAGATTTGACGTAATTGACTTTGTGCACGTGAAGAACCGAGTGTTCCGTATGATGCTCCTGTAATCATGACAGGTTTATTTAATAATGGATAGATACCATAAGATAACCATGCTAAAGCGTTCATTAATACAGCTGGGCATGAGTGATCATATTCTGGCGTACTAATGATTACTCCATCTGCTGCAGCGATTTTATCTGCAATGGCTTGTGCTTCTTGAGGCACAGCCTTAGGAGTTGGTTTGTTGAACATTGGTAAGTCTTTAATTTCGACTAGTTCAATTTCCGCCTGTTCTGAAAAATGTTTTTGAATGTATTGTAATAGTTGACGGTTTGTTGATTTTTTAGAGTTTGTTCCGACTAAACCGATTAATTTAACCATTTGAGTACTTCCTTTCGAGTAATTGAATCTTTGAAGCAAGTCCTGATGTATAGAAAATACGATTATCTTCTAAAATCATTACCGCTTCGATGTTAGGGTGTTGTTCCACTTCGAATAAGATTTCATGCGCTTTTTTTCCAAAGAGTCTTGTTGTCCATATCTCACAATCGACTGACTGCTTCGATACAATCGTTAGACTAGCAACGTCCGTCTCTGCTGGATATCCTGTATTAGGGTCCAAAATATGATGGTATTTCTTCCCATCCACTTCAAGTACCCGCTCGTAGACACCTGATGTGACAATCGACTCCTCTTGAATCGGAAGAAGCGCCACATTTTCTCCACGCAGGAGTTTAGGGTTTTGAATCCCAATCCACCAATTCCCATCTTCATGATGAATAGC
>NZ_DBHISP010000017.1:0-20508 GCF_057274575.1 Granulicatella sp.
GCTTATACTCCACAACTCAGATACCAGCTTCCATACAGCCAACCAAGCTGGGGATGGCAATATACTGATAAGGAATTTATCATTGGCCTTGGAAATGTGGATATGAGCGTTTGGTTTGGGCGTTAATGACACTGTCTTTAACAGTTCATCAGAATCTTTAGAAAGCCTCATTCATTATGGGGCTTTTTTTATTGAATCAGAAACGGAATTTGTCGCAGCAAATTGCGTGTTTTATTGTTTTTTGGTACACTTGGGAAGGATAATTTTTTGTAAGGAGGTCCATATGAAACATATAGGTAAAGTCACGCTATTAACAGCTACCCTACTCGCCCTTTCGACACATGCTGTTGCTGCAGAGACGACACAACCACAAACGACAGCTGAGGCTACGACTGTTGAAGTCACAACGGTTCAACCAACGACACAAGAGCTCCCAACAACTTCAGAAGTTACTCCACCAACAGCTGATAAAAGCATCGGTGATGTGCAGCAGGAAGTTGAAAAACCAAACCAGACAGGTCTTGTTAAAGCAGATGATGAAACCTATTATTACGTTGATGGTAAACCGATTGCTTCAACTTGGAAATGGGTAAATGGACGCTGGTATTACTTTGGTAAAGACGGAAAGATGTTGTTTTCAACAATCACTCCAGATGGATATCTTTTAGATAACGAAGGTCTACTCGCATCACCTGGTTGGAACTACTTAAATGGGAAAAGATACTACACTGATTCTGGCGGAAAAATCTTCCGAAATGATTGGAAAAAAATAGACGGAAAATGGTATTCATTTAAAGAAAATGGCGTCCTTCGTCAAAATGAGTTCTACGATATTTACTACTTGAAAGCTGACGGTGCAATGGCCGATAACGAGTGGGTTTTCGACAAGTACTACAATAGTTATTTCTATATCAAACCAGGTGGTGCTTATGCTAGTAGAGAACGGAAAGATTCTTATTACTTAAAAGCCGGTGGTTATATGGCGAAATCCGAATTTGTTTATGACGATAACTATAAAGCCACATACTATTTCGAAGAAAGTGGCCGATATGTTGGAGGAAAATGGATTGAAGTCAATGGTAAAAAATACCACTTCCAAATGGACGGCGTACTTGAAACCAATAAATGGATTGGGAACTACTACGTCAAATCTGACGGTGCAATGGCCAAAAACGAATGGTTCTTTGACAAAAATTACGGCAGTTACTTCTATCTAGGAGTTGATGGCAAATATATCGGTGGAAACCGATGGTATCAAGTAGATGGAGATTGGTACTACTTTATCGCTGATGGTCAAATGGCGACACGTAAATGGATTGGCCCTTATTACGTGAAGGCGGATGGACGAATGGCTATCAACGAATGGATTTATGATAAGAACTACAGTGGTTACTTCTATCTCAAGGATGACGGTGTTTATGTCACAAATCAGTTTACCATTGATGGAAAAAAACATCTTTTTCAAGCCAATGGTCTTTGGATTGCTGAAGTTCCCAAAGCCGTTAATTATGGAGAATATAAAAACGTTATCTTCCTTGACCCTGGACATGGCGGGAAGGACCCTGGTGCAGTCTATAATGGACTTCGTGAAAAAGATTTGAATATGCAAATCTATCATAAATTACGTAGAGAATTAGAAAAACTCGGATATACGGTTCTCACTTCTCGCGATAAAGATGAATTTGTAGACTTCGTAACAGAACGTTCTCAAATGGTGAATAAAACGGATGCGGACTTCTTTATTAGTATCCACTTCAACGCAACAGGTGATCCAGGATCAAACCGTAACGGTGTAGAAACGTACATTTATGAAGCTGACGAAGAGTATCCACCTAAAATTAATAAAGATGCTCATGATAATCCCCTTCGTATGAGCGAAAGTAAACGTTTAGCGGAAAATCTCCATGCTTCTATTATCAAAATGTCCGGTGCTAATGATCGAGGCATTCATGGCGCGAGTTTCGCAGTTCTTCGTGAAACAACAAAACCGGCTGTTCTTTTAGAACTAGGATATATGGATAATCCCGAAGAAAGTAAGAAAATTAGTGATAGTGCTTATCAAGACAAGCTTGTTGCTGGAATTGTTAGTGGGATTCAAAACTTCTACAAAACTACTAAATAATGCAAGTATATCATCAAAAGTCTCATCCAAATTGGATGAGACTTTTTTGTTTTGTCCCCCTCTTTTTCCAACAAAAAATCTATTGATTAAAATGGCAAGGTATCACTTAGAGGTTCATTTGAAGCTTCCACTCTCGTTTATTATATTGGAACGGTATTACGCAAAAAGAAAGAATAAAATGATCTCTCATAAAAATAGTGCCTTCATCGATAGTACAATAAGAATTCTATCAATGAAGACACTATTTACACAGTTCAAAAATAAAAGATTCGACTTCTACTTGATTATTATAAGTTTTTAAAAGTTTTAAATATAATCTAAACCTTGAGAACAATACTATTCAAATGGATATTCTCTCTTAGAAAAATTTATTACTTGATTTTTAATAAAATGACTCGAGAGTGAAATACTTTTTTAAGCAGTATATAAAAGCTAAACTTCTTTTAGTTGAGAGTATAGAATACACCGTGAATTGAACTGACAACTTTTATTCAATTTTGATACAACTAGTATCATAACTAAATCGAATGTCTATCTCGAAAAAGATTATTGGGGAAGAATTCCTTCTCTTTCTAAGAAGGCACGCGCCACGCTTTCTGCAGACTTGCCTTCTACTCCCACTTCATAGTTCATATGACTCATCTGTTCTGCTGTAATCCTACCAGCCAACACATTCAATACACTTTCCAATTCAGGATATTTTTTTAATAATGCTTCCTTCATGAGAGGTGCGCCTTGGTAAGGTGGGAATAATTGTTTGTCGTCTTCTAGCACTACTAGATCATAGCGTGTGATTTCCGCGTCCGTTGAATAAGCATCGGTGATTTGAATGTCACCCGACTGAATCGCTTGATAACGAAGGCTTGGTTCCATTGTTGCGACGTTTAAGTTCAATCCGTAGACCTTTTGAAGGCCGCGATTTCCATCTTCTCGGTCATTGAATTCAAGTGTGAATCCCGCTTTTAATTGCCCTTCGACTTTCTTCAAGTCAGAAATCGTCTTGAGTCCGTATTTTTCAGCAATCGCTCTTGGGACCGCTACAGCATACGTATTTTGGTATTCCATCGGCTTCAAGTACGCCAAACTGTCTTGCTTCAAGATGCCTTCTTTAGCCAATTCGTACACTTCTTCGGGATTATGCGAAACTTTTGGTGCTGGCTTCAACAAGCTTTCTGTAACAGTTCCTGTAAATTCTGGGTAAATGTCGATATCCCCATTCTTCAAGGCTTCATATAGGAATGTTGTCTTCCCGAAGTTGGGCTTCACTTCCACTTTTAGTTTCGTATTTTCTTCAATTAAGAGTTTATACATATTCGCTAAAATCTCCGGTTCAGGCCCTAATTTCCCAGCAATGATAAGGGTTTGTTGTCCCATCGAAGGCATCATCCCTGATACAAATGAAGCCCCTAGTCCTGCAAATAGAAGGATAAAGGTCGCGAAGATCGTTTTTAATTTGGCATGTTCCATCCATTTCAACAAGGTGTTAAATGCAATTGCCAATACTGCAGAAGACAAGGCTCCAATAAGAATAAGGCTGGCATTATTACGGTCAATCCCAAGAAGGATAAACGAGCCAAGTCCCCCTGCTCCAATTAAAGCTGCAAGTGTCGCTGTTCCGATAATAAACACCGCTGATGTGCGCACTCCAGACATAATGACTGGCATTGCAATGGAAATCTCAAACTTTTTCAATCGTTCCCATTTCGTCATTCCAAAGGCCACAGCGGCTTCTTCCAGACTTGGATCAATCCCTTGTAGACCTGTAATCGTATTTTGCAAGATTGGGAATAAGGCGTAAATCACAAGGGTTGTGAGGGCTGGAACCGTTCCAATCCCCATCAATGGAATAAATAGCCCTAATAGCGCCAGTGAAGGAATCGTTTGGAAAATCCCAGCTACTTGAAGAACAAAACCTGCTGCACGCTTACGAGCACTTAACAGAACCGCCAATGGAACAGCAATCATAATTGAAATCAGTAGCGCTAATAAGGAAAGTTGTAAATGTTGCCCTAATGCCACCGTCCAATCACTAAAACGGTCTTGAAAAGTTGTAATCAGATTATTCATGACGAACACCTCCTTTAAAAAGTTCCGCCACAAATGCGGTTGCAGGACTTGCGAGAATTTCAGAAGGTGTTGCGACTTGCTGGATTTCTCCGTCTTTTAGGACTGCAATACGGTCAGCTAATTTCAACGCTTCATCTGTATCATGTGTGACGAAAATGGTCGTCATCTTAAACTCATTGTGTAATGCCTTCGTGAGTTCTTGTAGTTGCTTCCTGGAGATCGCATCGAGCGCCGAGAAAGGTTCATCCATTAACAGTGTCATCGGTTCAGCAATCATCGCTCGAACAATCCCCACACGTTGTTGTTCCCCACCGGAGAGTTCACTTGGAAGACGTTTGGCATAGTCGTCAAAAGGAAGCCCTACCTTCTCAAGCAGTTCCTTTGTTTTGGCTATGATTTCCTCCTTCTTCCACCCTTTCATCTCAGGAATGAGCGCGATGTTTTCTGCCACCGTTAAATTTGGGAACAACGCGATTTGTTGAAGGACATAGCCCGTCTCTAAGCGTAATTTTCGTTGGTTATGTTCTTTGATTCGTTTTTTGTTTAAATAAATATTTCCATCAGTTGGTTCAATCAACTGGTTGATCATCTTCAACATGGTTGTTTTCCCTGAACCAGATGGACCCACTAACACCATGAATTCGCCGTCGTTGATGCTAAGGTTCACGTCTTTTAAAACGAGCTTTGCATCATATCGTAAAGCGACATTTTTATATTCTAACATCTAGTTTCTCCTTTACCTTCTTGCTCTTCGTATTCTTTTAAATTTTGAATAATTCGTTCTAAATAGCTTTCGAATTCAGAAATTTCCTGAGTCGAAAATCCTTTATAAAACTGTTCGCCTAATTCATAGCTCACTTCGTCTCCAACAACTTTTTGAGCTTTTCCGAGTTCTGTTAGACTGACATAACGCTTCCGTTTATCAATCTTGCAAGCTTCTAAACTAACAAGTCCTTGTTCTTCTAATTTTTTAATCATATTCGTTAAGGTATTATTGGCAAGCCCCGTCTTTTGACTTAAGTCTGTAAAAGTCATACACTCGTTTTCATAGTACCAAAGTGAAGATAAAATTTTAGCTTGCTCACTTCTAAACTGAGCAGAAGGTTGTTTCTTTAATAATTTTTGATAGTTTCTCCCATTGAGTAACCCTACATGGTGGACTAAGTAACCACCCTTCATTTTTGCTTTCATGAATATCCTTCTTTCAAATTAATTCTATATAGAACTATATACCTCTAAGTTTATCCTGTCAAAGATTCGGTTTCACAAAACAAAGCCCTACAAAATAATTCCTCAAGGAGAAACTTAGATAAAACCCTTTTTAAATGCTATAATGAGCCAAACAGTAAAGAAGTCATTCATATGTCATTAGAAGATAAATTACAACAAGCAACAGATGCCGCTAAAGAATTAGCGGGTAAAATTACAGGCGATAAAAGCCTTGAATCAGAAGGTGCTGTAGAAAAAGGGTTAGGAAAAGCAAAAGAAGTCATTGATAACGTTAAAGAAAGCATTGAAGGTGCTGTTGAAGGAAATAAAAACAACTTCAATAAATAACACTGAATTCTAAAGTGAAAGAGTCCCTACAAATAAAGTGCACCCCAAAAGTTAGATTTTCTGTCTAACTTTTGGGGTGCACTTCACAGTTGTGACTCTTTGGTGTTATTGTTGTAGCCATATGACGATAACGATAAAAGAGATCATCAAACTACTATAAATTAAATCTAAAATGGAAATTTTCAGTTGGATTTTTTGCACTCTATCCGAGGAGAATCCACGTAGTTCCATCGCCATGGCCGTATACTCGGATTGTCGCATCAGACGAATCATCATGGTCGTGAGGGCTTTTAAGTAAACTCCACTCCCAGAAATCCCTCTGATTTGCAATGCTAATTTCGACTGTTCATATTCTGTTTGAATCAGTGTTAGAAAATTAATGGCTACCAGTATGCTGTAAGCAATCGCCACTGGCACTTTTAATTGCTGGATGAGACTGGCAACAAATTCATTTTTCTCAATAGAAGTTGATAGACTAATTCCTACAAGGCCAAGCGCAAGAATTCGACTACTTAATTCCAAAGCTACAGAAAATACGCCACCTGATCCCGTTTGAACCAATAGATTCTCATTTGGATAAAAATAGACTGAAAGAAAATACGTCAAGGTAATCATCAGTAATCCCAGTCCAAGTTTAACAACGCGTCCCCAAGGTTGTTGTCTGAACAACACTATTATCACGATGGATGCCAGCATCATCATTCCATTAAGTTTCCATGATTTTGTAAAAAGGACAACCATCGATAGTAAAAATGAAACTCCTAATTGCACGCTCGGATTAATTCTCATCTTCATTCGTCTCTACCTCCATGGTCTGATGACGAATGCTCATCACCTTCTGCGCGTATTGACGCACTAGTCTACGGTCATGACTAGTAAATAGACAAGCTACTCCCTCTTGGCATAATTGCTGCAATGCATTCATGATAGCTATCGCATTTTTCATGTCTTGTCCGTAAGTCGGTTCATCCACTAATAGTAGAACTTTTCCCTCTCCAGTCATCGTTAAAAAAGCAAGCCTGCGCTGTTGCCCTTGACTGAGAAGCCAAGGAGATAATTCCCAAGTTTCCTTTAAGGAGTATTCTTCTAAAAGCGATTCTAGACGACTTTCTACTTCGTCTGGAAAAGTCACTTTCAATTCCTCTAGAACTTTAGCAGCAACAAACTGGAGAGTAGGATCTTGAAAAACAAGCCCGACTTGTTTCAATAAATCCTTCCTCTTCACCTTCGATAAAGAGTGGCCTTGCAGTTCAATGCTTCCTGAATAAGGGAGTTGCTTTAAAAGAGCTTTGAAGAAACTTGTTTTCCCACTCCCACTAGGTCCAATAAGAGCCATCATCTCCCCTTCATGAAGCTCAAGATGAATATGCTCAAGAAGCGGCTTGTCTTTTTCTACAAAAACCGAAACATCGTTGACTTTCAACAGTGGCTTTCTAATTTCTAACTTCTTTTTTGTTTTAACTGGTAATGGACATAGATTTCCACTCTCTTCTAGGAGAAGCTTATCTTTCTCCTTTAGAGGAAGTTCGATTCGTTTCAATTCTCCACCGTCTTCTAAGAGATACCAACGATTGACCCACTCCCAAAAGTCCAATCGGTGATCAATGATACAAATCGCTTTTCCTTCGTTACTTAACCGTTTAATTTGCTCGATAAAGTACACAGTACTTTCTTCATCGATATTGGCAAATGGCTCATCCATTAAATATAGAGGCGCCTCTACTAAGTTAGCACAAGCAAAAGCCACTTTTTGAAGTTCTCCTCCTGAAAGACTTGCAAACTTTCGGTGTAATAAGTCTTCAATTTTGTATTTTTTGGCTTGCTCGCGCACTTTTAGTTCCATCGCTTCAATGGGAAAACAAAAATTCTCTAGTACGAAAATCATTTCTTCGTACGGTGTCTCCATTGCAAACGAGAGTCTTGCATTTTGGAAAATAGAGCGTACATATTTCGTTCTCTCCAAGTGATTCAACTCTAGAAGAGAATGTCCTAAAATTTCTAATCCTTCACATTGAACATCTGTGTCCCCATTTGGATAGACTCCATTAATCACATTCATAAGGCTGCTTTTCCCGACGCCACTTCTTCCAATGACTAATACAATTTCTCCCGAATGGATTTGCATTGAAAGATTGGAGAACAGCACTCGACTTTGAACGCTTAGAGTCGCATTTTTCAATTGGAGCACAACTTCAGGATTAGCCACGAACTTTGACCACTCCTGTTTTTACCATTTGGTCGCATAGTAGTTTACTTAAGTATCCTGTAAAGATTAAGGCAGAAACTAAACGAATCACAAAAATAGCGGCAACCAGCTTCCAATCTAATGCTAAATAATTGCTACGGAAGCCTGTCCAAAGGAATGTAAAGATGGTCGTAATAACAGCCCCTAACATTGTGGTCCCATAAGTAATATCGCCGTATTTCTTCGTCATGAAGGCCATTTCTACTCCTAGCCCTTGGATAAAGGCGCTAACCACAACGATAATCCCGAACATGTTCCCAAGTAACACTTCAATTACGGCTGCAATAATTTCTGTAATAATACCAATCCCTGGTTTTCGAATAAAGTAAAGCGTGAATACGGGAGCCATAAACCAGATTCCGTAAAATGGCTCATATCCTAGCATCCCAAGTCCCATCGGTGCTAGTGTGGCAGAAAGCGCACCTCCTGCATAAACTGCTAGTAAATAAAACACCCCAAACAATACACAAATTAAGCTAATAAATAAGTAATCCTTTAGTTCTAATTTATTTTTATTCATCAATTTCTCCCCCTGGTACATTGCATAATAATGTCACTTGAATCACAAAATGACTCACATCTTGCTCTAAAATTTTAAAAACTTGTTCCAAATAATCAAACACCTCGTGAACGTCCCCTCCTAGAAAAGTGACATAATGCCCTGTTCCAGTAATCGTTCCTTGATCAATCCCTAGATTCACCACTTTCTCGATGGTCTTCATATAATTATCAGACCCCATTGGATATACTGCGAATTTCCCAATGACAGGAAAATGAGTCGCTTGGGATCGGACTTCATTGATTCGACTTCCATCGAACGATAAAGGCGTATCCTCATCTACATCCCCAGGGCACCCTTTTGAAAGAGTGGCTTCCAGCGAGCAGTGAACTCCCGGACGATAACTACTAATAAAACAAGCTTTTAACGCATCGAAAACTTCTACACTTCCCCCACGATAAATGGTAGAAGTATGATCCGTCTTTGCCCATACATTGGACAAATCCACTTGCCTGATGGCCCCCAGAATAATGTCGATAAAATCATCCGACATCGGTGCCAAATTAAACCTCGCGCCGCTAATTGCTAAATGTGAACCTGGAACTCCCACTCGGCAATTTCCGTACGAAACATGTTGAGACATAAAAAACCCCCTTCAGATCTTTTCAATCCTGAAAGGGGGGTTCACCTGTATAGATATGTACACAATGGTACTGTCGACTTTGTAAGATACTCTCTACGCAACCATGAAGTTGATCAGATAATATTGGTCTGTATATCACACTCTCAGCCTCCCTAACGAGACTCCCAAGATCTTCAATATTTAATTACATGACTCATTCTAGCATTGTCCTCATTGAAAAGCAATGCATTGAGCTTACAGCAGTAAAACTCTATTCTTGTAACAAGAGAAATTCTTCCTCCAGTCTGTTGTTTAGAGAATATACTCTGCTAATAACCGCTCGAATTTACGAATATCAATTCCGCGTTTCAATTCAATCTTAATATGGCCAGCTCTGGTCCATAATTCCACTTCTGCGGTGTAATCTAGGATTCCTGCATTTTCTGTAGACCACATATTCACTGCGCTATACGGTAAGGAATACATCTCTACTTTTGTTCCAGTTAACCCTTGAACATCTTTAACAATCAGGCGTTTGTTGGTGAATACCGCCACATCTCGTACGGTTTTGAAGGCGCGGTCTGCGACTTCCCCTGTCACAAGAATTTCCTCAATATCTCGTGGGACATCCACTTCGCGGTAGAAGATCCATTTTAGTTCTGTTGGTTCCATTTCGTTTCCCCCTATTTCTTTTACAATGAGTCGATTAAGGACCCGATAACATCCATAAATGTCTTTTTCCTACGTCCGTTGACGGTTTCGTATAAATGATAAACTTTCAAATGATTATCATTACCAAACACAAATTCGAATCGTAATTCACGTCCATTTGGCGCAACTGCATCGAAACGTGTTTTATAATTATCATGTACTGGACTCACAGGATATTTATTGACCGCTATTTGTTTATTTCCCACTGATAATCTCCGCATGAGAATTTTGTCCATGCCGAATATCTACAGTATAGCTAAAAGCTTTATTTTCTAAAGTATTCTTTCTGATATAGATGACCATTTTTAATTGCGTATTCAGGTCTACTTCCATGTAGTTATTTAGAACAGAATCCATTATAAAATAACTAATATCTGCGCTTCCTGTTTCATTGCTATAAATTTTTAGTTCCATTTTTAAGGCTGATAAACTCTCTTTATTGATGATAAACTTTTGCAATAGAAGTGTTGGATGTTTTATGTTCACATTTGCTGTCGAATCTTTCAATTGAATGGTGCCGTTTTGATAAATGACTTCACCCTCATATAGTACTTCTGTATGCTTTTTCTTTTTATCATCAATTGTCACTTTTTTCCATAAAATGGTTCCAGTAATACTTTTAGTCTCACTATCCCCTTTCAACTTTATAGATTGAAATGAATAGCCTTCGCCCTCTTTGTAATCATACAAATCATCACTTTGAACACTAAATCCATCTGGAAATTTTTCAAACAAATCTTGTAAATCCACCGTGGGATAAACCTTACTTAGTTCAGCTGCCTTCCCTTCGATAAACTCTTTGCTACTCTTTGGATTACATCCTGCTAGGAATATCATTCCCATTCCACCTAATAAAATTATTTTTAGCACTTTTTTCAGCATGGTTTTCCCCCCTTTTTTTAGTAACCGTGTTTAATATCTAAATTGTAGCAAGTTTAAGATAACGATTCAATATTTCCATCAAAATGTTGAAATGGGATACTTTGAATAAGTCTTCGCAATAGAACGATAATAACGTTTATTGGCTACTCCTTCGTCGTACGCATCCACATCCGTACGTCGCTTCGCTCCAACATCCCCTGGCTAGGACTCCGTCCGTCGCATCCATATCCGTACGTCACTTCGTTCCTACGGCTATGTAAAATTGAGAGCGTCAGTTCTCAACAAAAAAGCACACTGTAAATACAGAGTGCTGAGATCTTGTAAGTAATTCTTGTAACGTATTAACGTTTTGAGAATTGGCTAGCTTTACGAGCTTTCTTAAGACCTGGTTTGAACAGAGTTAGTTTTAATAAATTTCAAAAACCTTTAAAATCAGCGTTTTCCCTTGTTTACAGAAAGCGGATTTTCATATAATTTCAACTAATTTGATTCGAATGGTGTGAATTTTACCCCCAAAATACACGAATTGAGCTACTAAATACCAAAACTCACACCATTATTGTTTAAAAAACAAAGCAAGTGGATTTTCTAACAGTCACTTGCTTTTTGTATCAATGATTTTCTACAAAATCTAAAATATCTTCATAGGTTAATAAGGAAACAATCTGTTCAACAGTTAAATGAAATGTTTTTTATTTTTGATATACAATAAATCATGTTTTATAAATATCATATCGCCTTTATGGTTATGGGGATTACTTTGTCAGGGATTTTAATCTCATTTGATAGAACTTTTCTACACGATAATAATATTATAGGTTATCTTGTATATTTGAGATATTGACAATTTTGGTTAGTTAATGTTAAAGTACAATTACCGACAACTTTATCGGTAAGGAGGAGCAAATGAAAAGAGAAAGGCTAACAGCAAATGAAAGAAAATTAGAAATACAGAATATTGCATTGGAAGTTTTTACAATAAAGGGATATAAAAACACAAGTATGCATGATTTAGTACAAGCTACCGGACTATCCGCAGGAGGATTGTATCATCATTATAAAAGTACATCTGAAATTCTTTACGACATGATGATCCGAGGTTGTAAATATAGGGAAGATATTATTAAAAAAAAGATAGCTGAAATTCCAAACCCTTTAGGTATAGAGGTATTAGCTGAACTAATGGTTGATAAGGCACTTTCCAACAATATATTTATTCCAATATATGTTATGTTCTTGCAGTCGATGCAGGAAGATGAAACCTTACAACAACTTTATAAAGATATAAGAGATAGTAATATAAGGGATTTTGAGCAAATGTTAGAGGAAAACGGAGGCTTGAAGATTTCTAAAGAATCTTGGAATTTACTCAATGATTTGATTAATACTTTCATCTTAGGTTGTGAGACATTGGGTATCAGAGAACATTTAATTTCACAACGTCACATTCTTAAAAAAATGGTCATTGACGTTCTAATAGAAAACGAAGAAGAGGTGTAATTGTATGAATAAAAATAGTAAAGAGTTGTTAACAGAGCAGCCATTACAAATATTAATTAAGCTATCATTACCTGCGATATTAGGAATGATTGTTATTGGATTATATCCGTTAATGGATGGGATTTTTGCGGGTCAAATACTTGGTGAAAAAGCCATGACGGCAGTAGGCATTGCTACCCCATTTACCTACATCAATACAGGAATTGCTACCTTGATTGGTGTAGGGTCAGCATCTTTACTTTCCAGAGCAATTGGAGAAGGAAATCAAAGAACCATTGACAAAGTTATGGGGAATCTTTGCTTTTGGGTTTTGTTATTGTCAACAATCGTTACAATATTAGGGTATTTATTTTGCGGACAACTTCTTATGATATTTGGAGCTAAGGGAGAACTTTTAGATCTTTCTACTCGTTATTTACGAATTATTTTTCTTGGATCCATATTTGTGAATTTTGCACAGGCAGCTAATATGGTGATGCGTGGTGAGGGTTTAATGAAACGTGCCATGTTAATTATGTCACTGGGAGCAGGAATAAATATAGTATTAGATCCAGTTTTAATGATAATGTTTAGAGAACATGGAGTTGAGGGAGCTGCTATTGCTACAATAACAGCACAATTTATTCAGGCAGTATTTACGCTTTGGTTTTTTAAGAAAAAAAGTGAAACTGTAAAAATTGGCTTGATGAGAAAAGAAAAAGAAATAACAGGAGAGATGTTTTCGGTAGGAGTTTCTGCTATGCTTATGCAGGTGCTTACTATTATTCAACAGAGTTTTCTTTATAGTCAGGCATTTCGATATGGAGGAGAAACTTCAGCAGCCATTATGGCAGTATCATTAAGAATACAAGCATTTTCTTTCATTCCGCTATGGGGAATGAGTCAAGGATTACAACCTGCTATTGGTGCTAATTTCGGAGCGAAGCAATATAATAGGGTAAAAAAAATATTTAATGTTTTTACTATTAGTTCCATTGTATTGGCAGCTTGTTTTTGGATACCGGTAGAAGGATTTGCTAAACAGATTCTTAATTTATTTGGATTGTCTGATGAAACACTATTTTTAGCGGTTCCAAACTTTCGTATAATGTATAGTATTTTCATTGTTTATGGGGTAATGATTATGATTATGACATTTTTCCAAGCAATTGGAGATGGTAAAACAGCTGGTGTTTTAGTTATGCTAAGGCAGGTAATTTTATTTATTCCAACCATGATTTTTCTTCCATACATATTTGGAGCACAGAGTATTTGGTATGTTATACCTATAGTTGATGGTATTGTTGTATTGTTGGGATTGCAGAGATATTTTACAACAGTTAAGAAAATGAAATAACTAATAAATTATGTAGAAGAGCAGTAAATCGAAAGATTTACTGTTTTTTCTTGTTTATTATATCTTTTAATTAAATACCATTCTCTATTCCTTAGTATGAATCTAACAAATTTATAATATAGTAATAGTAGTACTATACAAGGAGGTTTACTGTGACTCTTGATGTAAATAAAGATAAATTAACTATTCTAGGAGTTCAATTTGATAACTCCCAGACTTTGATACCGTTTGGTATGCTATCGGATCATCAATGATTGAAAATTATGAACCTACTGTTCAAGATGTGATTGATTTAAAAGCTCATGTTATTAACAGACGAAAGGAATTAAATATTGGTTGAAAAAACTATGATTTGAATAACCTTATATTTGAATAAGTGTTAGAATGCCTTTAAAATCGACATTTTTTGATATTATCAGCTAATGTTATTTCATCTGATTTTAATAACCTTCATTCAAATGGTGTGAATTTTTCTAAAAATCATCAAAAAAAACACCCCATGGTGTGAACCATGAAGTGTCAGAAATGTTGATATACGAACGATATTAACGTTTATTGGCTACTCCTTCGTCGTACGCATCCACATCCGTAAGTCGCTTTGCTCCAACATCTCCTGGCTAGGACTCCATCCGTCGCATCCATATCCATACGTCACTTCGTTCCTACGGCTATGTAAAATTGAGACCGCCAATTCTCAATAAAAAAGCACTCTGCAAAAACAGAGTGCTGAGATCTTGTAAGTAATTCCAATAACGTATTAACGTTCTGAGGCTAGGGCTCCGCCCGGCTCAGCCGAGGCTGTAAGCTACTTTAGTAGCAACACCCCCTTGCTAGGCCTTCGCACCCATGGCTGTAAGTTGCTAAAGCAACAACACCCATGTGAATTGACCTCAATTCTCTATAAAGAAAAAGCACCCCAATAATGGGATGCTTTGAATAAGTCTTCGCAATAGAACGATATTAACGTTTTGAGAACTGACTCGCTTTACGAGCTTTCTTAAGACCTGGTTTTTTACGTTCTTTCATACGTGGGTCACGTGTTAATAAGCCGGCAGCTTTTAACACTCCACGGAAGTCAGGGTCAACTGTTAATAATGCACGAGCGATTCCGTGACGGATAGCTCCTGATTGACCTGTGAATCCACCACCGTTAACGTTCACTAAAACGTCGTATGAACCTAAAGTTTCAGTTAAGTTTAAAGGTTGTTTGATTACTTCGTGTAAGTAAGCAAATGGGATGTATTCTTCGATTGATTTTTTGTTAATTGTAATGTTTCCTGTCCCTGGTACTAAGATAACACGGGCAGTTGAATTTTTACGGCGTCCAGTGCCGCGGTATTGTGCTTGAGCCAATGCTTTTTCCTCCTTAGATTAGTGATTGGATGTCTACTGCTACTGGTTGTTGTGCAGCATGTGGATGTTCAGCTCCACCGTAAACATGTAATTTAGTAAATTGACGACGACCTAATGAGTTCTTAGGTAACATGCCTTTGATTGATAATTCAACTAATTTACGAGAGTTGTTAGCACGTAATTCACCAGCTGTACGAGAAGTCAATCCACCAGGGTGGTTTGAGTGGTGATAGTAAACTTTATCAGTTGCTTTTTTACCTGTTAAGGCAACTTTGTCAGCGTTGATGATGATTACGAAATCACCTGTATCAACGTTAGGTGTAAATGTTGGTTTGTTTTTTCCACGTAAAATGCTTGCTGCAACAGCTGAAAGACGTCCTAATGGCACATCAGTAGCGTCGATAACAACCCAGTTACGTTCTGTAGTGCTAGCTTTAGCCATATATGTTGTACGCACGATTGTTTCCTCCAATTTCTTTCTTGGTATTCTTCACATTGAGTTTAACGGGGCTCAAATGTGGATCTATTATCTAGAAAATAAAATTATTTTGCTAATGCTTCTTTAGCTTTATCTGCTAATACTGTGAATGCAGCTGCATCGTTAACTGCTAAGTCAGCTAACATTTTGCGGTTCATTTCGATACCAGCTAATTTTAAGCCGTGCATTAATTTGCTGTAGCTTAATCCGTTTAAGCGAGCTGCCGCATTGATACGTGCGATCCATAATTTACGGAAGTCACGTTTCTTTTGACGACGGTCACGGTAAGCATACATATATGATTTCATGACTGCTTGTTTAGCTGTTTTAAATAATTTTGATTTCGCTCCGTAGTAACCTTTAGCTAATTTTAAAACGCGGTTACGACGACGACGAGTAACTGTTCCACCTTTAACACGTGGCATAATTAATTCCTCCTTGGTCTATCAGTCTCTTGCGACTGGCTTGAAAATGTAATAGTTTGCGTGCTGAATTAACGCATTTGACTTAATTGTTGTTTAATACGTTTGATGTCAGTAGCGTGAACCATTGTTTGTTTACGCAAGTGACGACGTTGTTTTTTAGTTTTGCCATGGAAACGGTGGCTTGTGAAGGCTTGAGAACGTTTTAATCCTCCACCACCTGTACGTTTGAAACGTTTAGCTGAACCACGGTGTGTTTTTTGTTTTGGCATGAGACTTTCCTCCTGTTACTTTTTTACTTATCATTCTTAGGTGCTAACATCAAGAACATGCTTCGTCCGTCCATTTTAGCCTTTTGTTCAACTGTTGCGATTTCAGAAACTTGTTCTGCTAAACGCTCGAGAACTTTTTGGCCAATCTCTTTATGAGTAATGGCACGACCTTTGAAGCGAATGCTTGCTTTGACTTTATCACCTTTTTCAAGGAACTTGATCGCTGCTTTTAACTTCGTATTAAAGTCGTTCTCATCAATTGTAGGGCTTAGACGCACTTCTTTGATATTGATGACTTTTTGGTTTTTGCGAGCTTCTCGTTCTTTTTTCTGCTGTTCAAAACGATATTTACCATAATCCATGATTCTGGCAACTGGTGGTTTTGCGTTTGGCGAAACTAATACTAGATCAAGTCCAGCTTGTTCTGCTAAACGTAAAGCATCATTTTTCGATTGAACACCAATTTGTTCACCGTTATTGTCAATAACACGTAACTCACGAGCGCGAATTCCATCATTGACCATCATATCTTTTGCTATGATATTCACCTCCAAGAATATTTGAGAGAAAAAAAGCAAAAAAGCAACGGAAGTAGTAGAATACTCCCGCTGCCAATGTCTTTTTAAAACTTGAACATTTCCTATCAGCCCAAGGACCCTTGTCAACTTAGGCGAGAAGCGGGATGCTTCTGCTTGTTTTCTCAACTCCAATAGTCTACCAAATAATAGAGAGTCTGTCAACACATATCCCCTTACAGGTCACCTATCGAATAACTTTTAATAATATACCTTTCTAGCTTGCTTTTGTCAATATTTTTGGTCATATTGTTTTCCTTTTTTGTGACTGATATAATATATACCAATGAAAGGAGTTTTGTTATGTCATTTAAACCATTGCAACTCTATAAAAACTATAAAGAAGCTTGCGAAAAATTTCCTGGCTGCTCTATTTTTGTAGATACAGAAACATCTGCTTTTCCAGAATTAGGAACCCAAACAACGTATGAAGCCACTCATGCAGCGATTGTCAAACGTGCACGTCAATTAGCGACGCTTGGTGTGGAACAGGGAGATAAAGTTCTACTTTATAAGAGATCCTCTGTTGATACGTACTGGCTTGCGGTTAGTGTATGCTATCTTGGTGCTGTTCCAGTGATGACTTCATTCCATCTTTCTAGTGAAGTTATTGAGATTTTCTCTGAGCGCTTAGAAAAGCCATGGATTCTGTTTGACGACGTTACGGCTGAAAGAATTACTCCTTTACCTGAAGATATGAAACAACGTGCGTTCTCAGTTAGTGATGTCCTCCAGGCCGATGAAACAGTTGTAGATTTTAATCCACTACCAGACACCGAGATTAGTTACATGACGCATACAAGTGGAACTATTGGCGTTCCAAAACTCATTGCTCATTCTTCGATTAGTATGGGGTGGCGTATCGCTTTTCAACAAAGCATCATGGAGAAAATGGACCATGTTGATTTACTAGCTTTCCATATTTCACCCGTTCATTCCCGCTTTAATATTGGAATGTCTTCGCTGATGAATCTTGGTTATCCTTATTTCTATATAGTAGATCCAAGTATACAAAATGTAGAGAAAGTTTTACAACACCACTCTCCTCTTGCGATTGAGACACATCCGAACAATTTTGTCCAGTGGGCACATCTCGCAAAAGAGAAACCTCATTTATTTGAAAATACGCGTTACTACCACTCTACTTTTGATGCCATTAATAAGGAAACAATGGCTACTTTCTTACGTACCAATAGAGAAGGTAATGGCATTTACTTACAAATTTACGGTCAAAGTGAATGTGGACCAGCGATTGTGCGGAAACATACCCTTGAAAGTCTTCCAACAATGGATGTGCGTAATATGGGAGTTGGTTATCTTGATTTCACAAAAGCTCGAATTGCAAATGAACAAGGGAAGCCTCTACCAGCAAACACTCCGGGAAATATTCATTTATTTTCTAAAGGGCGTGCAGTGACTTACTATAAAGAGGAAGACCGATTCAATGCGAACGTCTATGGCGACTGGTGGGATACTGGTGACTACGGTTATGTAAACAAATCGGGAGAACTCATCTTGCAAGACCGCCAAGTCGATTTAGTGGAATCTTTACCAAGTACGCTTGCCATCGAAGACTTCCTACTTGATACTCACGAATGGATTGAAGAAATTGTCATTGTAAAAGATCCAAATGGCTACCCTCAACCAGTTGTTGCGGTGAAAGCGGATGGCAAATTCCTATGGGAAGCATGGTGGAAAACACTCGTGAATCTTCCCCACTTAAACGAACCGATTATCCTACCGTTTGACGAATTCCCACGAACTGCCACGATGAAAGTCCAACGTCGGGCACTCGAACAACAACTATTTCCATAAAATAAAGAGTCGTATTTCGATATTGAAATACGACTCTTTTTCTATTTAATGGTTATTTTGAATATTCCTCAAACCAGTCGGTAATAGCTTTTAGACGTTCTTGACGAAGATTTGGTAATCCTTGACGAGATAATCCATGACTAGACTGAGGAAAGAGAATCATTTTTGTTGGCACATTGTTTTTACGCATAGCCATATACATTTGTTCTCCTTGCTCTTGTGGGCAGCGTAAGTCACTTTGTCCGTGTAAGACAAGTAAAGGCGTCTTCGCGTTTTTGGCATGAGCCACTGGTGACATTTCCCATAGGCGTTGTGGATTATGAATGTCATCAAGCAATTGTTTTTCCACGAAGAATGGTCCAATGTCACTTGTACCGTAGAAGCTAATCCAGTTACTGATGGAGCGTTGTGTGACGGCTGCACGGAAGCGGTCCGTATGCGTTACAATCCAGTTGGTCATGAATCCACCATAACTTCCACCAGCAACGTATAATTGGTCCGCATCAACTTCAGGATGTGTTTCTAAGATGTAGTCTACCCCCATCATCAAGTCGTCAAAATCGTGGTTCCCGTAATCACCAAGAATGCTCTTCACGAAGTTTTGTCCGTAAGTATTACTTCCACGTGGGTTAATCATAATCACACCGTATCCTTTTGCAGCGAGGGCTTGCATTTCATGGAAGAAACTTTCGCCGTAAGCCACTTGTGGTCCACCGTGAACATAGAGAATCGCCGCATGCTTATCTTTCTTTTCGACTGGTGGCATATACCATCCGTGGATATCCCAGTTGTCATATCCTTTATACGTAAAGCGTTCAGGCGTTGTAACGATATGTTCCGCCAAATATGCTTCATTTGGATTATAAAGGTTTGTAATTTCTCCAGTGGTTAAATCCAATTTTGCTAACGCGCTAGGAAGTGTTGTCGTTGAATAAGTGATGACGAGTTCTTTTTCAGTGATGATTTTAGCTCCTGTAATATGAACCTCTTTATCAAAAAGAGCTTCATTTTTTCCATCTAAGAAGAGACGGTATAATACGATTTTCCCTTCCACACTCGCGCTAACGAGGAAGCTTTCCTCATCCATCCATTGAGGTTCAACTCCAGTAACTGATTGTTGGAAGTCAGCAACTAGCCAGTCTCCCCATTCCACATCTAATCCAGACGTTAAATTTAAAATACTTCCTTCTGTACCTGGTTGACCTTCTTTATTGAATACGATGTCTACTTGTGTAACAAAACCGTGTTCCCCTGAATTATAAGCTAAAACAACTCCCTCTTTTGAATCCAGCATATAGCGATAAGATTCATCTGTTCCTGCTTCAAGAATTGGATGAATATCCCCAGTGGCCACATCCACATAGCAAGCCTCTGCACTATCTAATGTCCAACGAATATTGGATAAATCACGGTCTACAACAAGGCTTCCGCCATCATGTAACACATCTCTGAAGAATATAGAATCTTCAGTTTCAAAAAGTGCCTTCACTTCTTTAGTGGCTACTTCTACCTGTTTAATTTGAGTTGTTTCTTTATTCGGTAAGAAGCTTCCTCCATCGAATCGATACGTTGTTTTTTCAACGATGATTGGTTGAGGGAATTCTTCTTTCTTCTCTTCTTCATCTGCTTTAGTCGTTTGATAGTAAATAGACTGACTATCCTTTCCCCAAACATATACGGAAACACCCTTTTTTTCCTGTGTCAGAGCGATAGCTTTCCCACCTGTTACCGATTGAATTTTCAATTGAGGAGTTTTATCTTCTCCTTCATTACTGACAAAACTAATCCACTTTCCATCCGGTGATACTTGAAGCGATGAATTGACCGTCCCATCATCTCCATAAGCTACTTTTCCTTCGTTTGTATACTTATAAATAGCTGTTTCATAAGTATTCTTCTTTTCATTCATCTTCGTTTCTGTAAAGAAGATGTCCCCTCCAGCCACAACCGGTTGGGCTACGTTTTTTAATTCAAATAAATCTTTTTGTTCAATTTTCTTCATAATATCACTCCTTTTGCGCGTGTACTCTTTCAGTCTACTCTTATAAAGAA
>NZ_DBHISP010000018.1:0-18291 GCF_057274575.1 Granulicatella sp.
AGTGTGATAAGTCCAGTTTTTATGCGGATAACTAGATTTTTATGCTATTTTTAGTATTAAAAAAGATGCATGGAAATTTCCATACATCTTTTTCGTTTTGATTCTTCTTATGATTCATATTCATTCATAACTAATGACCGTAACTAAGTCTACATTTTTATTAACTGATGCTTGAATGCATAAATCGTTGCTTGTGTTCTGTCTTCTACTTCCAATTTGGATAAAATATTTGAAACATGAGTTTTTACTGTTTTTAAAGTAATAAATAATTCATCCGCAATTTCTTGATTTGATTTTCCTTGTGCAATTAGAAGAAGGACTTCCAATTCACGCTGGGTCAAATCATCATGAGGGAAATGTTGTTGCTTCATTTGGATTCTATTCACTAATTTATCAGTCACTTGAGGTTCAAATACGCCGTCCCCTTGATAAGTATCACGAATAGCTTTAGCAATTTGAGAAGCCGAAGAAGTTTTTAAAATATAACTTTTAGCACCTGCATTTATGGCTGGAAAGACTTTTTCATCATCAATGAAACTAGTTAAAATAATGATTTTTGCTTCTGGCCATTGACGTAGAATTTCTTTTGTCGCTTCAATTCCATCCATCTCAGGCATGACTAAATCCATTAGAATGATGTCCGGTTTATAGGATAAAGCCTTTTCCACACCTTCTCGACCATTTTTTGCTTCAGCAATAACATCGATATCATCCTGCATTGATAAATACGAAGACACGCCTAATCGTACCATTTCATGGTCATCTACTAATAAAACATTAATCATAATTTCCCTCCAAATGACGACCAAGCGGAATTTTGATTTCTATTGTTGTCCCTTGATTTGAGAAGCTTACAATCTTCACTTGTCCACCGAGTCCTTGTACTCTTTCTTTCATATTATTAATTCCATAACTACCAGGATGGATGTCCTCTACGTTAAATCCGATACCATCGTCTTCGATTTTAAAGATTACATTTGAGTCTTTCTGTCTTAAGTAAACCTCTAAATGTTTGGCATGAGAATGTCTTAGCGTATTCGAAAGCAATTCCTGAGCAATTCTAAAGAGATGATCTTCAACCCCTTCTGGCAAAATAACATCCTCTATATCCCAATGAATTTTCATCTGAACTTTTGTTTGTAATTCCACTAATAAACCTTCGATTCCGGATTTTAAGGATTTATTTTCTAAAGAAATAGGTCTAAGATGTAGTAATAATGCACGCATTTCAGACTGTGCTTGAGAAAGAACATGTTCAATCATGGCTAGTTGTTTTTGTTCTTTTTCATCAAAATGTTGCTTTCTTTCATTCAAAGCAGAAATCATCATCATTGCGGCAAATAATTGTTGGCTTACAGAGTCATGTAATTCTCTGGCAATACGTCTTCTTTCTTGTTCAATAATTTGTTCTTTTGTCTCTTCTCCAACATATTGAGGTTTTCTACCTATTTCTTGTAACTCTAAAGATACCGTTTCAATCTGATTTGATATCGCCATTGATTGAGTGTAAAAAGCATTTAAATCTAGAATTGTTGCTTCATTCAGCCAATTAGATTCATCTTTATCTTTTACCAACTGAAACTGTGCCTTTTGAATCATTAACAGCTGCTCTGTAATTTTTCTTTCAGCCTGACGATTTAATACATATAAGATAACCGCAGAAATCAATGATAAAAATAGAAGTATTAAAAGAAATAGTGTGATAGTCCCAAGTGTTTCCTGAAAACTAATCTCTTCTAAATGATCAAAATTAAACCATTTTCTAAAGAGAAATATAAATACTGTACTGACAATACTATAAAGTGCTGAAAATAGAAGCCAGCTTTTGAGGATTCGTTGCTTCATGCTTCTATCACCTCAATCTTTCCAGCCACAATTGTCGTATAGATTTTTACTCGCTTACTAGTTCTTTGATAATCTTTACTATATAACTGAATAGACTCATTACTTAACGTATAAGATTGCTTTTCAAACTCTAATTCTCCAGCGAAACTATGGTGATGAATCATGACACCGACTCCATACGGAACCAAAATTCGAATTCGTCCAAGCCCTTTTCGTATTACAATTACGTTTTCTTTTGCTGGAAGAATCGTATTTCCTAAATCAATAATGGTATCTCCAACTAATTGTCCAGCGTTGATATCGTTCCATTCATAAGGCTCATTTCCAATGATTTGAGATCCTATCCAATCGAATCGTTTAATTTTCTCCGAATCAATCTCTTCTTCTCTAGAATTCACGAAAATATATTCTTGTTGATCCTTTCTTTGAAAAATAGTCGTTACCACAGAAAAAGACGAGCTATCATGACTAAATAATAATATGAGTAATGCTGCTATCATACCTAACCAAATTCCGGCAGTAGATAATAAAGGCAATATCATAAACAAACTACCAAAACATAAACCCATATTTTTCATAAATTTTACTTTTCTAAAAAGAACCAAACTACTTACAATAGTAGCAACTCCAAGTGCAAAGATGATAAATAAACCCATTCTTGTAGTCATTTCAATGGCTGAAATCATTGTTCCTAGTAACAATACAATGAGCATCTTTTTAATATTTTTCATCTTCTCACCTCCATATAGGTATTAGTATATCATCTTCTCACATACAATCCTATCACGAAATCATTTCAAGACCATCAGTCTAAAGAACGATATACAAAAAAGCTAGGAAGTCTCCTAGCTTTTTACAATATTATGAATTAAGCAGATTGAATATCAATAATTCTGATTTTCATTTCTCCACCTGGTGTTGGAATGACTACTTCTTCATTTAATTTTTTACCAATAATTCCTTTGGCAATTGGAGAATCATTTGAAATCTTACCTTCAATTGGATTTGCTTCTGCACTACCAACAATCGTATAAGTTTCTTCATCTCCATCTGGTAATTCGATAAACGTAACTTTTCTACCTAATGAAACAACATCTTTTTCAACATTGTTATCGTCAATAATTTCAGCAAAACGAATCATTTTTTCTAATGTTGAAATACGTCCTTCAACAAATGCTTGTTCATCTTTCGCTGATTCATATTCAGAGTTTTCTGATAAGTCACCGTAACTACGAGCAATCTTAATTCGCTCCACAATTTCTTTACGTTTAACGACTTTTAATTCTTCTAATTCGGCCTCAAGTTTTGCTTTTCCTTCAAGCGTCATTGGAAATACTTTTTCAGTCATACGACTCTCCCCTATATTGTTTTTTAGATTATCTCAATCTACAATGCTAAAACTTTAACACTTTATAGTGAAGATTGCAAGCCCTATTCATTATTTTTATATGATTTTAAGAAATTTTAGTGAATTTTTTGTATAGAAAAGACCTTTGAAACAAGTTCAAAGGCCCAAATATTAAGCTAATTCTCTTAAAATAGAAGCTATTTTTGTGGTCATTAAGTCAATTGCAACTGTATTCGATCCACCTTCAGGAATGATGATGTCTGCGAATTTTTTAGTAGGTTCAATAAATTGATGATGCATTGGTTTTACAACGGACATGTACTGATGAATGATTGAATCTAGTGTTCTACCACGTTCCACCATGTCTCGTTTAATACGACGAATAATTCGAATATCATCATCTGTATCTACATATACCTTGATGTCCATCAAATCACGCAAGCGTTTATCTTCAAGAATAAGAATGCCTTCAATCAGAATAACGTCTTTTGGCTCTTGATGGATTGTTTTGTCGCTTCTTGTATGATTTTCGTAATCATATACTGGCTCTTCAATCGATTCAAAATTGATTAATTTATTCATATGTTCAATTAATAAATCTGTATCGAAAGCAAATGGGTGGTCATAGTTTGTTTTTAAACGTTCTTCAAACGGCATATGACTTTGGTCTTTATAATAGTAATCTTGATCAATTTTTACGATCGTTAATTCCGGGAAATTCTCCAAAATTTTTCGACTAACACTTGTTTTCCCACTTCCTGAGCCACCAGTAACTCCGATAACAATTGGCTTTCTCTTTTCCATGACCTTACTCCTTATCCACATATTTAGCTTTTAATTCTAAATGTTCTTCATACGTTTTCGCAAAATAAATTTCTTTCGTATGAATATCCGCTACAAAGTATAAATAATCCGTTTTTTCAGGTTCTAGTGCGGCAACAATAGAATCCTCACTTGGACTATTATAAGGTCCTGGCCCTACACCGTAATTTTGGTATAAGTTATATGGAGAATCCACTTCTAAATCTTTCAATGATAGTGCTTCTTTATGTTCTCCTAAAGCATATTGAACAGCAACGTCTGTTTGAAGCATCATGCCTTTTTCAAGACGATTATAGAAGACACTAGCAATCTTCTTACGATCCTCGAGTTTAACCCCTTCTTTTTCAATTAAGGAAGCTAAAGACATAATTTGTTGTAACGTATATGGACTCGCTTCAATTTGGGAGTAATATTTTGATAACACTTCATCTGTTTTAGCAACCATTTCAGTGATTAACATTTGAAGTGTTTTATTATCGTTCATATCATAAGTTGCTGGGAAAAGAAATCCTTCTAGAACATATTTCACATTATATGAATTGTATGACTGAGTTAATAATTTAGGATACTTTTGAACTAACAATTCAATAAAACCACTATCCTGAACTTTAGCCATAAAATCTTCAGCTGAGTATTTCGTTGATTTTGCAACTTCTTTAGAAATATCACTCAGTTGCTCTCCTTCTCGAATCACAACCTTCGTTGCATTCAAGTTTTTCTCTTTTCCTTTACCCGAAAGCTCTTCAATAATTTCATCTAAAGTCATACTTTTTGAAACTTGGTAAGCTCCTGCCTTAAATCCTGCGACATTTTTAAACTTTAAATAGAACGTAAAAAATTTTGAATTACGAATAAACTCTTTTTCCTTCAAATGATTTGCAACATCTTTAACCGTTTCTCCTTGGTTAATTTCAAATTCAACCAATTCTGTTTGTTCGCTATCTACAGGTTTTACTTCACCATTAATGTAGTTCCAAGTAAAGATTCCTCCAATTAGAACAATTGCTAGTAGTGCAATCATGAAGTACTTCATAATCTTTTTAATAATAGACGTTTCCTTCTTTCGGATATCTCTTTTAGAATCCGTCTCGGAAATTAAGGAATGCTTTTTATGTTCATTTTGAGACATTGTTTTCCTCCTAAGATAGTCACATAAGGTAACCATAGTTGTAGTTATTATACCCTATTATTATAAAAAAATGAAGAAACTCAATTACAAAAGGGAGTTAGAACGTTCATATAACAATATTTTAAGCTATTTTGTATTCAATAAAAGGCAACAGTATCTATTCATACTGTTACCTTTTGGGGATTTATTCTACTGAATATCTTAGAATTGTTTTTTGCTTTTCTTCGCTCGTTCTGTTTTTATTTGTTAAATAGATTTCAAGGTGCACATTAGATGTTCTTTTTAATTGTAATTCTGTAGCCAATTTATCCATCTTCTCAAAAGATTGAGGTTCATCATCAAAACTTCCTAAGTGTAAAATTTGAATCGCTTTTTCCTCTTCAAATTCTTTAAAGGAGATTTCTTCATATAAATCATTAGGCTTTTTTTGCTTTATGATTTCCAAAGCTTGTTTATATATTTCTTCAGTGATGAGTGTGGGTTGTTTAATCATTAAAATATAACTTAAATCATTCTTATCAAATTCAACCTTATCTCCTTTTTGCCATAGACCTTCTAAAGGAAAAACAGTAAAATCATTAATTTCATTATTCAATGCTGCTTTTTTAAACAGCATCTTTATACCATAAGCGACTGAGTATAAAGCGGAAATTCTATTTGAGAAATCTTCTTCATTTGGATTTCCTTGTCCTTTAATCGTAATGAACTTTTGCTTCGGAACATCTACTAAAACAGCTTTAGTATTTACACCGTATAATTCTTTCTCTTGTTTTCTCCATTCATACTTCATTTTTCTCACGCCTTTCTATTTGATACTCTTATTATACAATTGAATACTTGCCAACCTATGTCATGTTTTATATTTTTCTCCAATTGTTTGAATCAATTGCTTTATTTGTAGGCGTATTTCTTTTGGTTGAAGTACCTCGACATTTGAGCCAAAGGAGAATAAGTAACTAACCATTCTCTCATCATTTGGGAGTTCAATAGTTGTCAATAAATCGCCATTCTCATCAACAATGATTTCTGTAGTAATTTCATCATAAACGCGATATGCCACTCTTTTATCAAATTTAACCTAGAGAGAAATCGTATTATTTGGTACTTTTATTTCGTTCAACGAAAAATCCTCAAACGAATCCTCATATCTTTCTTTCAAAGTCTTCAAATTTTTTATTCTGGATAATTTAAATAATCTATAATCATTTCTAGATAAACAAAAAGCATACAAATACCAATTAAAGCCTTTAAACAATAATCGAATTGGCTTGACTATTCTTGTAGTTTCTTGTAGATGGCTAAAATAGTCGAATGAAATTAAATTTTTATTCAAAATCGCCAGCTTCAAATTTTGAAATAATGCTGTGTCATGTGTAGAATTCCATCCTTGAAAATCAACTTCAATACAATTGATCATCTCCATATTAAATAAGGCAGACAATTTCATAAGAAGATTTTTGTCAGATAAGTCACTAGTTGTCCCTAATCCTTGTAAGACATTCATTATTTGTTCCTTTTCTTCTTGAGATAACAAAGATTGATTTAAAATAAAATCTCGAGAAATCTCAATACCTCCCCCTTTCCCTTGAGTGGCGTAAATAGGGATACCCGCACTACTAAGATTATCAATATCTCGGTAAATTGTTCTAATTGAAACTTCAAAATGCTCCGCTAGCTGTGATGCTGTGACTTTTCTTTTCGATAGAACATAATATAGCAGTCGAAACAATCTATTATTTTTCATACATTATCTTCACCTCTTAATAGATTATACCCTTTTAATGTTGACATCATTTGTCATGTTTTACAAATAAAACTATATTCCTCTAAAAAAATAAAAGACCAAGGCTACCCTTGGTCTTTTGTGATTATAAATCTTCTTCTGCTAAGAATGTGTTTAATACTTCTTCAATCATATCCCATTCTGCTTCTGTTTCGATTGGGTTTAATTGTCCTTCAGTACCATCTTCAGCTTCTACATATGAAAATGCTTGTAATTCTACTTCTTCACCTTCAGGAATTCCTGCTGGATAGCATAAAACATATGATTTATTGTAATCTTCTGATTCAAAAGTAAATAATACTTCGTGTAAAATTTCGTTTCCTTCTTCGTCAACGATTGTAATATGTTCGTGACCTTCATGTCCTTCTAAGTGATCATGTTCATGATCGTGTTCGTGATGTGAATGTTCTGTCATTTTCTTTCCTCTTTCTTTTATTGATTTCCATTTAAATCTAAATAGTTTTGTAAAATCATGACTGCTGCGAGCATATCAATGACTTGCTTTCTTTTTTTTCTTGAAACATTTCCTTCTTCTACAAGCATCCTTTCAGCTTGCATCGTAGTAAGGCGCTCATCATGAAAAACAATGGGAATTTGGAGTCTTTTCTCTAGACTTGCTCCATATCTTCGAGAAGCCTCTACTCTTGGCCCTTCCGTATTATTCATGTTCTTTGGTAGACCAATGACGATTTTTTCAACGCCATACTCTTCCACTAACTCGACAACACGTTTGAAGCCAAATTCAGAAGCCTTTTCATTTATCGGAATCGTTTCAACTCCTTGAGCAGTCCATCCCATTAAATCACTAACGGCAACGCCCACAGTTTTACTTCCGACATCTAAGCCCATCAATCTCATATTAGGCATCTCTTCCTGTAGAACGAATATAATGTCTAATGAGTTCTTCCAAAATCTCATCTCTTTCGTGACGACGGATTAAATTTCGCGCATCTTTATGTCTAGGAATATACGCTGGATCGCCAGACAATAAATATCCTACAATTTGATTGATTGAACTATATCCTTTTTCATTCAACGCATCATACACGATAGTTAAAGTTTCTTGAACGCTTTTTTCATCCTTTTCATTAAACTTAAATAGGACTGTTTCATCTATTGAACTCATACTGACACCTCATTTCAATATATATACTTATATTACAAGATTTTCAGCAAAACTACAATCGATACTTACCGATTCTTAAACTTTTAGAAAGCCTTTCCTTTGCTTTCACAATAAAAACCTTCCTTAAAACTCATTCATAAGCTTAAGGAAGGTTTCCTAAATTTGGTCTTATTTAGCTAAATATTCTTTAAGCAATTCGAATGCTTGTGGAATACCTGCAGGGTTCTTACCACCTGCTTGAGCCATATCAGGACGGCCTCCGCCTCCACCTTGGATAGCTGGAGCAATCGCCTTAATGATATCGCCTGCTTTTAATCCTTTTGCATTAGCATCTTTAGATACGGCTACTAAAAGATTGGCTTTATCCGCAGAAGCAGTACCTACTACGAAGATATCACTCGCACCTTTTTGTCTCCAAGTATCTGCTAATTGACGTAATTCATCCATTTCTTTATTTTCTAGAGAAACGGTAATGAATGAAGTCCCGTTCACCTCTTCTACATTGTTGAAGACATCTGCGACTTCAGCTTTCATGATTTTAGCTTTCAGTTTCGCAATTTCACCATTGGCTTCTTTCAATTCTTGACCCAAAGTAGCCACACGTTCTACAACTGTATCTAATTGGATTGCTTTGACTTCAGCAGCCACTTGTTTTAATAGGTTTTCGTGATGGCTTAATAAGTCAAAAGCTTCTTTACTTGTGACAGCCTCGATACGACGAACGCCAGCACCGATACCAGATTCAGAAACAATCTTGAATAATCCGATTTCTTGAGTGTTCGCTACATGGATACCACCACAAAGTTCGATTGACCAGTCGCCAATGTTGACCATACGAACTAACTTGCCATATTTTTCACCAAAGAGTGCCATTGCCCCACGGCTCTTCGCATCTTCTAGTGTTGTTTCAATCGTAACCACTTCTAAACCAGCCCAGATTTTTTCGTTTACGATACGTTCCATTTCAGCTAATTCTTCAGCAGTTACTTGTCCAAAGTGACTGAAGTCGAAACGTAGTGTTGTTGGTGTTACAAGAGAACCTGCTTGGTTTGCATGAGTTCCTAGAACATCTTTCAATGCTTGGTGTAATAAGTGAGTCGCTGTGTGGTTTTTAATGATTTTCGCACGTTCAGATGCATCTACCACTAATGTGTATGTTGCATTTACTTGTAAGTCAGCTAATACTTCTACAGTGTGCAATGATTGTCCGTTAGGAGCTTTCTTCACTTGTAACACATTCGCTACAACCGTACCACTGGCATCTTGAATGGTACCGTGGTCTGCTAATTGTCCACCCATTTCAGCGTAGAATGGTGTACAATCGAATACTAATTGAGCATGTGCATCTTTATGTGCAGATTCTACTAATTCATCATCGACAACGATGGCTTTTAACACGCCTTCTTCTGTTGTTGAAGCATATCCAACAAATTCGCTCTCTACAGTGATATCACGTAGTACTGCAGATTGTACGTTCATTGATGTTTCAGTATTACGAGCAGCACGCGCACGGTCTTTTTGAGCTTGCATTTCTGCTTGGAATCCTTCTTCATCGACAGTGAAACCATTGTCGCTTGCATATTCTAATGTTAATTCATAAGGGAATCCATATGTGTCATACAGTTTAAATGCATTTTCTCCAGAAAGTGTTGTTTCATTTGAAGCTTTCATGTCTGCAAAAATAGTTTCTAAGATTGCTAAGCCATCGTGAATAGTTTCTTGGAAACGATCCTCTTCGTTTGCAATCACTTTTTGGATGAATTCCATGTTTTCAGTTACTTCTGGATAGTAGCTATGCATAATTTGAGCCACTGTTGGAACTAATTTTGTTAAGAATGAACCTTGAATTCCTAAACGTTGTCCGTGCATTACAGAACGACGGATTAAACGACGGATGATATATCCACGACCTTCGTTTGAAGGAAGCGCGCCATCCCCAATCGCAAAGCTTACCGCACGAATGTGGTCAGCGATTACTTTGAATGAAACATCTAATTCTTTAGAGTCATTGTACTTCTTACCAGCGCTTAAGCCTTCTAATTGCTTAATAATTGGCATAAATAAGTCTGTTTCGAAGTTTGTTGGTGTATCTTGGATAACAGATACGACACGTTCTAGACCCATCCCCGTATCGACGTTCTTATGTGGTAATGGTGGATACGTTCCGTCTGGCATATGGTTGAATTGAGAGAATACTAAGTTCCAAATTTCTAAGTAACGTTCATTTTCACCACCAGGATAGTTTTCTGGATCATCTTCTGCCAAGTTATTATATTTTTCTCCACGGTCGTAGAAAATCTCAGTATCCGGACCACATGGACCTGCACCGATATCCCAGAAATTATCTTCTACTGGAATGATATGATCTTCTGGCAGACCTACTTTTTCCATCCATAACGCTTTTGTTTCTGGATCTTTTGGATAATAAGTTACGTATAGACGGTCTGGATCAAGTCCTAACCATTTTTCACTTGTTAAGAATTCCCATGCCCATGGAATGACTTCTTCTTTGAAGTAATCTCCAATTGAGAAGTTCCCCATCATTTCGAATAATGTATGGTGACGAGCTGTGTGTCCTACGTTTTCGATATCGTTTGTACGAATACTCTTTTGAGCATTGGTAATACGTGGAACTTCAGGTGTTTCTGTTCCATCGAAGTATTTTTTAAGAGTGGCAACCCCTGAGTTAATCCATAATAATGTTGGATCGTTTACAGGAATTAAGCTCGCACTTGGATGCACCTTATGTCCTTTTTCTTGGAAAAAATCAAGGTACATTTGACGAATTTCGCTACTTGATAGTTTTTTCATCTTCATTCTCCTTCTTTTTATAAATAAAAAAACTGCCCCATTGCTGCAAGGGCGTCCTACCGCGGTACCACCTTGCTTACAATGAAACAGCTGTTCATTCATCTCTAATTCCGATAACGCTGGATGGGCGTTTGTATTTCTACAAAGTTTTCAATCGGGAGCACGATTTTGATGGCTATTTTCACCAGACAAGCCTCTCTAATAAGTAAAATCTCAATCCGATTGCTTACCTTTAGAAGTATACGAAAAGAGCCTTGTTTTGTCAACTATTGCAAGTCTTGTTGCCTTTTTATCGAAATGCGTAAATAGACCTTTGTATACTCATTTGATTTTGAGTCAATCGTCATCGTAAATGCTTCCCCAAAAAATAGTTTCAATCGTTCAGTGACATTCTTAATTCCAATACCACCAAGCTGTTTTGATGAAGTTTCTTTCCCACTCATTCCGACGCCATTATCGGCAATGCAAATTTCAATCCATTCATCAATCTTTAGAAGTGTAATATCAATTTGCCCTGGTCTATCGATTTCTTTAATTCCATGATAGATTGCATTTTCTACGAGAGGTTGAATAACAATTTTTGGAATCATAATCGGAGGAATTTCTTCTGAAAAATCGATTCGATAATTTAACTTATCGCCATATCTTTCCTTTTGAATAAATAAATATTGTCGTACATGCTCTATTTCTTGTTGTAATGTTACTAATTCATTTCCCGCATTCAGCGAAAGTCTAAAATAATTAGAGAGTGCTTTGGTAATTTCTACTACTTTTTTATGGTCTTGAAATTCAGCCATCCAAATAATAGTCTCCAAAGTATTATATAGAAAATGCGGATTAATTTGACTCGTTAATGCCTTTAATTCATAAACTCTGGTCAGTGCTTCTTGTTCTTTTTCATCCTGCATGAGTTTTTCAATTTTCTCTAACATTTGATTGAAACTAGCAGCCAACACTTGGAATTCTTGCGCACCGTTCTCCTGTGCTCGAATCGTAGTGTCTCCCTCTTCAACTTTCTTCATGACCTGGCCTAATTGTTTTACAGGAAGCAGTTGATAACGCATCAGAGCATAAATTCCAAACATACAAATCATTAAACTAACAATCCCAACAGCACTCACAATCGCAAGCAATTTGAACGACGTCTCTTTAAAACTACTAAACGAGCTTACCCCAACTAAGACCCAATCACCGTTTCCAACGATACTCTTATGAACGAAGTAATCTTCAGAAACCATCGAATCCATCGGACTATTGGAGATATCTTGAACGGACATTTGTTTTTCTACCGACTCGAACACTTCAGAATCCGGATGATAAATAATCGTGCCATCTTTTTCAATGACAAAAGCATATCCATTTGTTCCTAAAGAAAGTTCTTTAACATACTTTTCTAATTCTTGATAATCTACATCTAAACGAATCACACCAAGATGTTGTCCATCTTCTCCTTTTATTTCCTGACTAATAGAAATAACCACTTGATTACTATTATTTTTCGTCGATTTGATAATAGGCGTGTTTGATTTTAGGATAGCTTCTTTATACCATTCTTGCGCCATCATATCTGTAGATGTTACCATCTCTTCATCCATGCCAGTCTTTAAGATTCTACCATCTTTTGTCACAAATAGGATGGCTCTAAAGCCTGGATGACTCTTTAAAATAGTATCAAACAACTGATGAATTGCATCCTTGTTGTTTGCATGGTCGTTTTGGGCATAGGTTTGAATTTCTTTTGATTGGGCTAATGCTATTGAGGTTGATTTTAAATTACTAACATATTGCTCAATATATTTTGCACTCGTATCTATCTCATGAATTGTATGCTCTTCCACTTCTCTATGAAACAGTTCACTACTTTGAACCCAGTAGAAGCTACCAATGATGACTACAAGTACACATAGCATTAAACTCAGATATCCAAATAAACGTGTTGCTAAAGACTTTTTTCTCATACATTAGCTCCGTTTCTAAATTTTTTTGGAGTAACTCCCACTATTGATTTGAATCGGTAGGAAAAATAATTCATATCTTCAATCCCTACGGCTTCTGCTATCTCATATATTTTCATATCGGTAGATAATAAAAGTCTTTTCGCCATTTGAATGCGCTGTTCTGTTACATATTCTTGGAAAGACTTACCAAGTTCTTTCTTTATAAGCATACTTAAATAATTCGAACTAAATCCTAATTGTTTTGCCAGTTCTACAAGAGATAATTCCGGATTAGATAATTGCTCTAAAATCAATTTCTCAAAGTGAACAGATTCAGATTGACTGGTATTCTTACTGGCTAATTCTAATAGTCTTCTTTGTTTTTCTTCTTCATTCAATTTTGAGACAACTTTTATAAGCAAGGATTCAATTTCTGTTTTGGTAACAGGCTTTAGAATATAATCATCGACCCCTAATTTAACTGCTGATAGCAAGTAATCCACATAATCATATCCTGTTAAAAAGATAATTCTTAATTGTGGAAATTCCGCTCTTGCTAATTGAGCCAAAGTAATTCCATCCATTTTTGGCATATTAATATCCGTCAGCAAAATATCTGGTGCCTGCTCTTGAATCATTGCTATCGCCTGTTTACCATTTTCGGCCTCTAGAACACTTGATATCCCTAAACTTTCAAAATCAACAAGAGAAGCAATCCCTTTTCGGATAACCGGTTCATCTTCTACAATCAAGATTGAATACATAAAATCCCCTCCTGTTTCCATTATACTCTTTCATAAAACTTTTTCGAGTGAGTTTTGCATAAAAAAATGCTTTAAAAGAGAGAAATTCCCATCATTAACCCCTCTCCTCTAAAGCATCTATTTCTATTTAACAAAGTCTTTCAAATAACCATATCCTTTAGAATCCATTTCATCCAGAGGAATATACTTAATGGAAGCACTATTAATACAGAATCGTAGTCCGCCTTTATCACTAGGGCCATCTTCAAACACGTGGCCTAAATGAGAATTTGCAATACGACTTCTTACCTCAACTCGTTTCATATTAAAACTATTATCTTCATGATAAGTAACTACTTCTGAAGAGATTGGTTTCGTGAAACTTGGCCATCCACATCCAGAATCAAATTTGTCTCGTGAAGAAAATAGTGGTTCTCCTGTCGCTACATCTACATAGATTCCTTTTTCATGATTATTCCAATATTGATTTGAAAATGCTAATTCTGTACGATTTTCTCTAGTTACAGCATATTGTTCCTTTGTCAATGTTTTCTTTAAAGTCTCCTCATCAGGAAGTGGATACATATTCGCATCAATAACTGGATCATTTGCTTTTTTCACATCAATGTGACAATATCCATTTGGATGTTTCTTTAAGTAATCTTGATGGTAGTCTTCAGCAACTACGAAATGGCGTAGTTTTTCCGTTTCAACTGCTAATTTTTTTCCTAATTGTTCCTCTTTTTCTTTCATGACCTCCTGTATAATCTCACTATCGGCTTCATCTGTATAATAAATTCCTGTACGATATTGGCGGCCTACATCATTTCCTTGTTTATTCACTGAAAAAGGATCAATCACTCTAAAGTAATATAATAATAATTCTCTTAGGGAAACTTTATCCGCATCATAAGTTACATGAATTGTCTCAGCATGGTCTGTACTATGAATAAGTTGATAATTGGTTGTTTCTACATTCCCATTGGCGTAACCACTAACAACATCAATTACCCCATTAATTCTTGAAAAATATTCCTCAAGCCCCCAAAAACAGCCTCCTGCCAAATAAATTTCTTTCATATTTGTTGCCTCCTTTTTGGTATTGGATTTGTTTTCTTCTTTTTCAATCAGATTCGTGACCTTTTTTGAAATCGATTCTGATTCAGAAGAACTGACTACTGTATTGCCTTTACTAAAATACAAAGCTCCCGCTAATAAAAAAATGAAGGCAAAGACTGAAATCATAAGTTTTTTATCCATTCTGCTTTCTCCTCTTCTAGAGTGTTTCTAAAGTCTTCACGATATCCTCATTCGTTACGTGACCTGGTTGAACTCTTACCACTTTCCCATTTGCATCAATAAAAGCTGAAGATGGGTACCCAACGATTCCTAATTTTTTTAAAAACTGACCATTATTATCTACTAAAACTGGAAGAGTTTTGTACTCTAATCCTGAAAACCATTCCTTAAAGTCCTCTAAACTCTTTTCACGATTCACACCTGGTGCAACAACAGTCAGAACGACTGCATCTTTAGGAGGCGTGTCCGCTAATTGATTGATATCAGCAAGTCCAGCTAAACAGATTGGGCACCATGAAGCCCAAAATTTCAGATAGATTTTCTTTCCCTTATAATCTGCAAGAGAAACGTCTTTCCCATCTAGCGTTTTAAAAGTATAATCACTCACATCATCCATCCCCATTGTTCCATTCATTGAATCTTTATTTTTTGTCTTTTGCTCGCTCATCTTTCCCATTTCTTCAGTCGTAGATTTCATATCCATTTTATCCATACCCATTTGTGCATTTTGACAAGCACATAAAAGCAATGTACTAAATAACGCAATCATCAATTTCGGTTTCATCTTTATTCCTCCTAATTTTTAACGAAAAACTTGTGAAAGTTGAGAAAAGATAATTGATACTCCCATAATAACAATCACGAGTCCTCCGATTTTTTTAAGTAATAATAATCGTTTTTTAGCAAGGTTAAACCATTTAAAGGCTACGGTTGAAGCAGCAGATAAGATTAAAAATGGAATAGCTAAGCCTAAAATATATAAGCAAAGTAAGAAAATACCATAGGTGATACTGGCTTGTTGCGTGGAGATAAGCGTTAAGACTGCACTTAGTACTGGTCCCACACAAGGTGTCCATCCGAAGCTGAAGCTGAGTCCTAATAAGTAACTACTCCATAGCGATTTTTTATCTTTGACTTCAAACTGAACTGTTTTTTGTTTTTGTAAAAATAATAATTGGAAAAGTTCCATTTGGTGCAATCCTAAAAGCAGAATCACGACTCCAAGTGTGATATTAAACCAAGGATTATAAATCAGACTTCCTAATGCAGTTGCTGCAAATCCTAAAAAGAAAAAGACTGTTGAAATGCCTGCAATAAAGATAACCGTTCGAATCATTGGCTTCCAATATAACTCCAATCTCCAAACCTTTAAATGTGATCCATCCTGTTCACTCATTAAAACGCTAAAATAGACAGGAAACAGTGGCAACACACACGGAGAAAAAAATGAGAATAATCCTGCTAAAAATATGCTTCCCCATAATACAAAATCCATATAACCCCTCCTTCATTTGTATCTTTAGTATACTTCTAGAAGAATATTAAAAATATAGATTTTCAACACATAAAACTTGATTATGTTACGAGAATTTAAAAGATAACAAAAAAGCCACGTGGGTTTTCACCCACATGGCTTAATGATTTAACTATTAGAAGAATAAACTATTATTCTTTTCTGCTTGGTAGTTTTGACGTACTCGGTTACCTGCACCTGGCTCCACAGTTTCTAACGCTGACTCAATAATTTGTAATGATTCATCGTATTTGAATGTGTGGTTGAATTGGTCAAGGGCACGACCAATCGCTGTTTCGATTTCAGGATGTGATAAACGGTAACGGTTCGCATGTTGAATCATATACTCTGTTAATTGCGCGTTATCAACGATTTGTTCTGTAAAGATATCTAATTTCTCAACATCTTCTTCAATCACGTTGTTTGCCACGTTAATTTCATTCATATCTAATTTCACACGATCCATCTTTTGCCATAGTTGCTCAATACGATTGCTTGTTGCAAAGAACAATTCTAAGTACTCTTTTGGAAGACCTGGTAAGTGGTATTTTTCAATCGTACGTTTCATATTGCGTAAGTCTAATTCGAAGACATCTAATCCGTCACGGATTGCTTTTTCTTGGCTACGTAAATCAGATAAAGTATTAACTAAGTCCGTTTGATCTTCATCAATACTATTTAGTTTATCGAGAACAAGTTCATAATGTTCTTTTACAACAGAATAAGGAACTTGATGATTAGCCATTGCTTTGCTATAGTATTGAACTGCTTCTTGTTCTTTTTCAAGTTGTTCAGCGAATTCTTGGACGCGAACAAACTCATTGTTCGATAAAATATAGTTTTGTGATACTCGATCAATTTCAATATTTACGTAACGATTGCTTTGTAAAACTTGGTTTAAACGTTTTTCTACTTGAGCTTTATTTCGGTATACAAATTCTCGAGCTTCAATTTCCGCTTCCATTACATCATAAAGTTGATCGATTTCACGAGCTACTTTATCTAATTGTTGACGAGCTTCCTTTAATTCTGTAGCAGCAATATGGTTACGAGCCACTTGAATCGTTTTTTCAATACTCTCAATTTCATCAGGAATAGAAATTTTTGAGAATTGATACTGTTCTTCAACCATTCTTTTATAGCCTTGTTTTAAATCTTCAACCTGCTCACTATATTCTGTATCAATTTCTTTTAAGAGTTGAGGAACTTGTTCTACGATAGATTCAAATTCTTTCATCTCTTTTTCAATACGACCAAGTACTTCTTTAGCTTCTAAGTGATCCCCTTCGTTTGTTAATGTATTAAACTTTGCGAAATCTAACTCTAGATATGCTAAACGTTTTTCCAAAGTCTCTAAGGCTTCTCCAAAAGAAAAGCTATGTGCTAATAGATCTTTTCTCATTGAAGCGTAACGTTCTTGTAGTAAATCTAACTCAGCTCTATTTTGTTTCTCACTATCTAGTAATTTCTGCAAAGCTGAATAGATTTTATCAACTTCTGCTTTTGTCTCTTCAATTAAATTTTCAGCTTGTTGAATAATTTGTTTACCCTTAAAGAAGTTTAATTTTTGAATATATTGTTCTGCACTCACTAGAGCAGCTTCAATTTCAGGAAATCTAAAACGTGTGATTGTTTGCCAAGTCGCTTGCCAAGTTTCGTATGTTCTCTTTGTTTGACCTGTTAGATTTAGATTTTTCAAAGTATAGAAAGTATCCGCAATCGGCACTGCCATTAGCTTATCTTTTTTCTCAGTTAATTCCTCAATCACTTTATTTTGTTTTCTTGTTAAATAGATTGCTGTTCCATATACTGCAGCACCTAGTACTACAATCAGCATTAGAAAGATTACAAATTCCATGCTTTAGCCTCCAAAAATGAATAATTTACAGTCTTCATACATAATATCATTAGTAGTATAGCACGTTTTACAAACGAATAGCAAAGAACTTTTAAGAAATCACGGGATTTTTTGTCATTCTGATAAAAAAAGAAAAAGTGGATGAAATTCATCCACCTTTTTAAAAAAATTTATTTAATTAATTCGTAAATCGCTTCTGCATATATTGCTGTAGATCTGAATAAATCCTCTATAGCGAAGAATTCATTTGCTTGGTGCATTGTATCGATTGAGTCTGGGAATAGCGCACCATACGC
>NZ_DBHISP010000019.1:0-16927 GCF_057274575.1 Granulicatella sp.
GCATGAAGTATATGCGTTATGTACTGAATGACCATTTCTTGATTGTTTTATTTTTTTTATTTGGCTTTATCATGGTGCAATATTCGAGTTGGATTCAAACGATTCGTGTGTTGGAATTACCATTGTTAGCATTGCTTGGAGCTTTACTAGCGAGTGTTCCATTCTTTGGTGGGTTAGCAACGTTACTCGAACCAGCTGATGGAATCTTTTTATCGATAGTAGGACAAGACTTTAAGGCGTATTTACAAAAAGCCATTCGCCGAAGTTGGATGCTTCCGCTACTTGTGATGTTGGCTTCGACAGGAATCATTTTTCCAATTGTGGCACAAGCCTTTGGAACGAATTTGAGTATGTTTGTTAAATTATTCCTATTACAAGTTTTCTTTAAAGACTTATTATTCCGTTGTACGAAATACGCTTACCGTGGAGTACTTCATTTTACATGGATGGAAAAACTCGGTATTTACATGATTGCAGTAACGAACTTCTTTGGAATGTTTTTATGGATTTCTGAAAGTTGGTCAATTGTATTATTAGTCGTTCCAGTACTTCTAAGTATCTTTGTCGAACAATATTATGGAAAAGCAGCGTTTATGTACCAATTTGATAAAATGATTGAAATGGAATTAGAAAGGCAACAACGTATTTATCGTTTATTTGCCTTATTTGTCGATGTACCAATGTTGCATAAGCCTCACGCACATCGTCGAACTTATCTCGATGGCGTATTGAAGATGCTTGTTGGGAATCAACCTAGTGGGCATCGCTATTTAGTAAGTCGTACGGTCATTAGAACAAGTCAATACATGAGTTTATTATTACAACTGGCAGTCGTGGGCTTTGTAGTGGCGTTATTCTCACAGCCGTATTATTGGAACTTTATTGTAAACGCGTTACTTATGATGCTTTTAGGATTCCAACTTGTAGGAGTGATTCAAAGCGCGAATACACAAAATAGTCATTTTGCCTCTCTTGTAGATAGCAACACACGTCTTCAAGATGATTTATCAGTGCTTATGTTAACAATGGTGGTTTCTGGGATTGTGATTGGTATTTCTTCTGCGATTGGCATGCGTGAATTGATTGGGTTAGTAGGAATTGTTTTCTATCCGATTTTTGGAATTTTATTTACACAGTTTTATTTACGGTATCGATTTCTTAAGAAGAGAAGAAAAATTTAAGTTTGTAGGCTAAAAGTAGCACACAAACTTGACTCAAATAGCATAAAACCATAAAATAAAAGAATAGATTTATTGAAGGAAACAGAATTTGTCGTTAGGGATGGAATAGATGGAATATAACATGGACTCAGGATGGGATCTCCATCCAATTGGTGGGGACACCGGTCAAGCGTACATGGGAGTAAAAGACCATGAACGTGTATTTCTAAAGAGAAATGCTTCACCGTTTTTAGCGGTGCTATCGGGTGAAGGTATCACTCCTAAGTTAATATGGACCAAACGTGCGGGTAATGGTGATGTCATTACAGCTCAAGAATGGTTGTCTGGAAGATCCCTCACTAAGGAAGAAATGGGGTCCGTCGAAGTCATTGAGCTGTTAAAACAGATTCACCAATCCCCAAATCTTTTACAAATGTTACAACAGATTCAAGGGGAAGAGTATAGCACTCAAAAATTCATCGATGAATATTTAAATAATTTACAGTCAGGATTACAAACCCATCGTTTCTTAAACGAAGTATTAAATTACTTAATTGAAACAATTCCTCTTGTTAGCGAAGTTGGAAAAACGGTTTGTCACGGGGATCTTGATCGTCGTAACTTCATGTTATCTGAAGATGAGAAGCTTTACCTAGTTGACTGGGAAATGGTTCGTCTTGCCGATCCAGTTTCTGATTTGACGATGATTTTGACGCAGTACATTCCGGTTCATCAATGGGGTGAATGGTTAGATATGTATGGCTTACAACTGTCTACAAATATTTACCAACGAATTGAATGGTATGCTCTAATGAATTGCTTGAATTATATTAAGAAAACGCACTTCGAGGGACGTTATCTTGAAATGAACGAGAAAATTCTTTTGGTGAAATCGATTTATAATAATCGTATTGGAAAAACCACAGAAGAATAGACAGGAGTTAGACTTTGAGATTAAGAAATAAACCTTGGGCAAAAAATGCTTTAGCAGCTCACCCAGAAATGGTCATCCAAGATCCAGCGCAATGGAAGGGAAGATGGCATGAACGTTTTGGCAATAGCAATCCAATTCATATCGAGATTGGTTCAGGGAAAGGCCAATTCGTGAGCGGTATGGCTCGTCAAAACCCAAACATTAACTATATTGGAATTGAAATTCAAGAAAGCGTCCTTGTAGTCGCTCTTGAGAAAGCTCTTTTAGCAGATGTTCCAAACCTACAATTATTACATGTGAACGGTGGACAAGTAACGGACTACTTCGACGATGGAGAAGTAGATCAAATTTACTTGAACTTCTCAGATCCATGGCCAAAGAAACGTCATGCGAAACGTCGATTGACTCATGAAAGTTTCTTAGTTGGATATGAAAAAGTATTACCACCATTTGGAGAATTACACTTTAAGACAGATAACCGGGGCTTGTTTGAATACAGCTTAGCGTCATTCTCACAATTCGGACTTGTGTTAAAACAAGTTTGGTTAGATTTACATCAAGTGGAATTTCCAGGAAATGTGATGACAGAATATGAAGAGAAATTTTCAGCAAAAGGTCATCCAATTTATCGTGTGGAAGTGATTTTCCCACAGGATAGAAAAGCTTTAAACAACCTGAATAACAAATAAAGGAGCCTGATTCATATGGAATCGAAAAATAGTTTCAAAGGTGCAAGTTTTCTACTAGCAGCAGGTGCTGTTATCGGAGCATGGGTCACTTCAAAATGGTTTGAACGCAGAAATGTCAACGGAGATGTTATTGTTCAAAATGTACGTAAATTATTTCAAGTAGTAGGTACTATCGAAGGCTCTTGGATTGAGATGGAACCTGTATTCGTGGATAGCCCAGAATTTTATGGAGAAGTTTATTATGGCGGGGTTACTCGTAAGGAAGATAATGAACTAGTCCAATATGAATTTTATGCAGATGCAAAAACAGGAGCCGTTATTGATTTATACAAAATTGGTTAATCAAAGAAAGCTGGAGGTCCTCCAGCTTTTGGCGCGTTTATAAGATGTTTTATAGAAGTAGGAAAGAAGAGGATACAATGGAAGCTCATACAGAACAATTAATCAAAACGTTAACAGAAATGAAAGGAACGAGTGGGCATGAGGGCCGTATTCGTGAATTCATGAGAAACGAATTAACACCATTAGTAGACCGTATTGAACAAGATGGTCTTGGCGGTATTTTTGGAGTTCGTGATAGCAAAGAAGAAGATGCACCACGCATTATGATTGCAGCACACATGGACGAAGTTGGTTTCATGGTAACAACTATCACTCCAAACGGAATGTTTAAAGTAAGTCCTTTAGGTGGATGGAACCCATACGTGGTTTCAGCACAACGTTTTACTTTATTAACTCGTAATGGAGACTATCCAATTATTTCTTCTTCAATCCCACCACATCTTTTACGCGCAGCTGGTGGTCAACAATCTGCTGTGAAAGTAACCGATATTTTATTCGATGCCGGATTCACTTCACGTGAAGAGGCACTTGAATATGGTTGCCGTCCTGGCGATACAATCGTTCCAGATGTAGAAACTATTTGGACTGCAAATAAGAAACGCATGATTTCTAAATCATGGGATAACCGTTATGGATGTACAGTGGTTCTTGAAGCGTTAAAAGCTGTTAAAGATGAGAAATTACCAAACACATTAATCGCTGGAGCAAACGTGCAAGAGGAAGTCGGATTACGTGGGACAGGTCCAAGTGTGACGAAGTTCAATCCTGATTTATTCTTTGCGGTAGACTGCTCAGCAGCAGACGATATTAATGGTTCGAAAGAAACATTTGGGCACTTAGATCAAGGATTCTTATTACGTATTTTAGACCCAGGTATGGTGACTCTTCCTCGTATGAAAGAATTCCTAGAAGATACTGCATTAACACATAACATTCCGTTCCAATACTTTGTTTCACAAGGTGGAACAGATGCTGGTAAAGCGCACTTAATGAATCAAGGGGTTCCAAGTGCGGTTATTGGGGTATGTGCTCGTTATATCCATACACACCAAACAATGTTCTCAATTAAAGACTACGAAGCAGCACGCGAAATGGTTATCCAAACAATTCGTGCATTAGACCGTAGCACAGTGAACACTATTTTAGACGGAAGAACAAATTAAGAATAAAGAGGTACAATATATGTGGTTAAGTTTTTATAACAAAAAGGGAATCGGCGATACGTTATTATTAACAAGCGGAACTGCAAGCCGCTATGACGTCGAATATGAGAAAAAAGGAAATGTGACTCAAGTCTTTGTTCGTGAGTCTAAAGAAGTTCTAGGCTATAATATTGAAAAGATTTCTGAAGAGATTTCATTTGAAGAAGACGGACAACAAGTCTTAACTCCCCAGCAACAAGAAGTTGTAAAAGGATTGATTGAAAAAGCTGGGTTTGATGTTTCCACTTTAGATTTAACACCTGAAGATGCATTAGTTGTTGGATACGTTGAAAGTTGTGTGGATCATGAAGATTCTGACCACCTACATGTAACAATGACTCGAGTAAGTGACTCTGAAGTGTTACAAATCGTCTGCGGAGCACCTAACGTAAAAGCAGGTCAAAAAGTTGTTGTTGCTAAACCTGGTACAGTAATGCCAAGTGGTGCCATCATTTGGGCTGGAGAATTACGTGGGGTTGCAAGTCACGGAATGCTTTGCTCAGCGCGTGAATTAGGCTTAGAAAACGCACCAGCGAAAAAAGGAATCTTAGTATTAGATGATGCGACTCCAGTAGGGACGCCATTTAAATCATTAAACTTACAATAAAGGAGGATGTGGAGTCATGAATGAACCATTTAACGAGAAAAACGATTCATTCGCTTCTTTGCAATCAAGACGTGAAAAGTCTACTTTTCCAAACTACTTGAAGCAAGGCCAAAGTTTTGAAGATCAAGTCGTCGAAGAAATGACGCGAATTGATGCAACTAGAAAAGAAGAGACTCCACATGAATCCTTACCATTTGATGAGCAACCTGATGCAGCGCTTTTACAACCATTTGAAAAAGAAGAGCATCAATTACCAGCGCAATTCCGTTCATTTAAGGAAAAAGCAACAGAAGGTCATCAAAAATATAAACCGCGTGTGGATTGGACTACTTATTTGAACACGAATCAACGAAAACCCTTTAAACCAAGTACGGTGCCATCTAGTACGAGATGCTTGGAAAAAGAGGTCGAGCCAAAAATTTCTTACCGTGAATTAGAAAAAGAGTTGTTGCCGAATAGTACAGACTTAATTTTATTTGCGAAGGAAGAGTCTTTGTTGGTGTCGGTAGATGAACAAGAAGACACGATTGAAAAACGCTTGAAAGAGTATAATGATACCTCTCATGAGAAGCCAGTACAAAGTCAAATTTTCTCAACTAAAGGCTATGTTCCAGCCTTTAAACGCAAACAAGAATCTGACGTTGAAGTTGTGCAAGAGTCTTTATTAGAAGGGTTACCGGAGACAAAAGTTGAAAGACGAAAAGCGCCGGAAAAACCACTAACGAGAAAACAAAGACGCGCGATGAAGAAATCATTATCGATGATTATGGAACAAGAACAGCAGGAACGCCATTTACCTTATGGTCATCCCCAAAAATAGTAGTAGAAAAGTGAGGAGATAGAATGGATAAAAGCAAGATTTATCATTTTACAGGAATTAAAGGCTCCGGAATGAGCGCACTAGCGTTAGTTCTGCATGGTGAAGGATATAAAGTGCAAGGCTCTGATTTAGAAGAGTATTTCTTCACACAAAGAGGACTTGAAGAAGCGGGGATTCCTTTACTACCTTTTAGTGCCTCTAATATTAAAGAAGGACAAATTGTGATTGCAGGTAATGCATTTCCAGATAGCCATGAAGAATTAGTTGCCGCTCGCGAAAAAGGAATAGAAGTTATTCGATACCATAAATTTTTAGGCGAATTGTTGAAAAATTATAAGAGTGTTGCTATTACAGGTTCTCACGGAAAAACGAGCACAACAGGTTTGTTAGCCCACGTATTAAGTGGAATGGAACCAACAAGTTATCTTATTGGAGATGGAACTGGTAAAGGAGTTGAAAGTTCAGAACACTTTGTATTAGAAGCTTGTGAATATAAACGTCATTTTATGGCTTACCGACCAGATTACGCTATTATGACGAATATCGATTTTGACCACCCAGATTATTATACGGATATCGATGATGTACAAAGTGCCTTTGAAGCCTTTGGAAAACAAGTGAAAAAAGGAATTATTGCTTGTGGTGATGATGAAAGACTTCGTACACTAGAGGCTATTGTTCCTGTAACCTATTATGGTGTTGGTGAAAATAATGATGTAATTGCTAAAAACATTCGTAAAGAGAAAGCAGGAAGTTATTTTGATGCGTATATTCACGGTGAATTATATGGTCATTTTTACATTCCTACTTACGGAGACCATAACATCTTAAATGCACTTGCAATTATCGCTTTCTACTATTTAAATCAATTAGATCCAAATGAACTCGCTCAACAGTTTCGAACATTTAGTGGCGTAAAACGTCGCTTTTCTGAAAAAGTTATTAATGGCGTAACTGTTATTGATGACTATGCACACCATCCATCTGAGATTCGTGCTACATTAGATGCTGCTCGACAAAAGTATCCTGATAAAGAAGTAGTAGCTGTCTTCCAACCTCATACTTTTACGAGAACAATCGCACTTTTAGAGGAGTTTGCTTCAGTATTATCTCTAGCGGACCACGTTTACCTATGTGAAATATTTGCATCTGTTCGTGAAGAAGCGGGTGATGTTTCTATTGAAGATTTAGCAAAATTAGTAAAAGGTGGAGCGAAAGTATTACCACTTGAAAATGTTTCTCCACTTCTTTCATATAAAGATGCTGTGATTGTCTTTATGGGAGCAGGAGATGTACAAAAATATGAATTTGCATATGAAAAACTATTATCGAATACTTCTCCAACACAAAACTAAATTGAACAAAAAGCTTGGCAGAAAGCCAGGCTTTTTTATAAACAATCGGTAGGAAAGTATGCATGTATATTTCGTTTAAAAGAGTCGAAATGGATAAAATATTAATAGAAGAGGATTTCTGGAGGTGTTTAGATGGATTTAAGTAGTTTATCTACAGTTTATAACATTAGAAGGATGGGGGAGAATGATGCATCTCTGATTTTGGATTTAGAAAATGGAAATCAATTGTATTTTAACTATTGTCCGCCAAAACCTAGTAAACATTCTGTATTAAATGATTTACAAGCTCTTCCAGAAGGTAAAAATAGGGATGATAAATTTTACATAGGCTTCTTTAAGGACAAAAGATTAGTTGCTATTATGGATTTCATTGTATCTTTTCCAACAAAAGAAACTATCTATATTGGACTTTTTATGATGGATTGTAAAGAGTCTGGACAAGGAAAGGGAAGCCGTATTATTAATGAGATTTTAACAGCTTTTAGAGAAGAAGGGTTTATTAAAGTAAGACTGGCTTATATGAAAGGAAATCCTCAAAGTAAAAGATTTTGGGAAAAATGCGGTTTTACAGAAATTGGAATTGAAAAAGAAAACGAACATGGGAAAGCTGTCGTTTTAGAAAAAGTATTATAAACCGTTCGAGATGAAATATAATTTATCAAAGAAACAGTAAATCATTTGGTTTACTGTTTTTAATTACGGTAAATACTTAAAACTAAAGGCTTCATAGTGGGGACTCACCATTAAAATCTATTTACGGATATCATCAGAAAGCTCTTTTTAGTGTTCACAAGTTTGTTTATTTGTTACACTGATAATGACTTATTAGGAGGCATATTATGGTAAAACAAAAATTATTACTTGTAGACGGAAGTAGCATAGCATTCCGCGCATTTTTCTCAATTTTAGATTTAAATCGTTTTAAAAATTCCAATGGCTTACATACAAACGCACTCTATTCATTTCACCGTATGTTTAAATCCATTTTAGACTCTGAAAAACCAACACATGTACTTGTAGCATGGGATGCTGGAAAGACAACTTTCCGTACAGAAATGTATGCAGATTATAAAGGAGGACGTTCGAAAACTCCAGGGGAATTTATTGAACAGATGCCTTATTTTAATGTGCTTTTAGATGCATGGGGAATTCCTCATTATCGATTAAATCAATATGAAGCGGATGACATAATCGGCACTCTTGCAAGAAAAGGGGAAGAAGCAGGATATGAAGTCGTAGTTCTTTCAGGAGATAAAGACTTAATTCAGCTTGCAGACAATAATATCACTGTGAAAATAACGACAAAGGGAGTGACTGAACTGGTCGAATATACTCCTGAAGTGATTTTCGAAAAATATGGATTAACACCTGAACAAATTATTGACATGAAGGGATTAATGGGAGACTCTTCCGATAACTATCCTGGTGTTACAAAAGTCGGTGAAAAGACAGCTGTGAAGCTTCTTCAAGAGTTTGGAAGTGTAGAAGGAATCTACGAACATGTCGATGAAATGAAAAAGAGCAAGTTGAAAGAAAACTTAATTAATGATAAAGAGTTGGCTTTTTTAAGTAAGAAACTAGCGCGCATTAATGTAAAGTCGCCAATCAAAATTACATTGGAAGATACACTTCGCAAGGAACAAGATGTGGATGCATTGATGTCGTTCTATAAGGAAATGAACTTCAATTCTTTCCAATCCGACCTGCAAAATTCGGGCGCTACGACAGTTGAAGACACTTTAAAAGTTGATCGCCCAAATGTAGAGAGTGTAGCAGAGATTACCGAAAAAATGCTTAAAAGTGCAACAAGTGTGCATTTTGAGACCCTTGAAGCGAATTATCATGTGGCAGAAGTGATTGCCGTTGCCTTTGGAAATGAAAAGGATGTTTTCGTGACGGATTTAGATACGGCAGTTGCTTCAGAAGCCTTCAAGAAATGGCTTTCCGATGCGTCTGTTGAGAAACATTTATTTGATACAAAAGCAGCAAAAGTACTTGCGCACCGCTTCGGCCTCGACTTAAAAGGTGCCAATTATGATGTGTCTCTTCTTGCGTATTTAGTGGATACAAATGATATCGTGAAAGAAATTAGTGACGTAGCCCGTCGTGTCGATGTGATGATTCTTTCCAGTGACGAAGCAGTCTACGGAAAAGGTGTTAAAATCCAAATTCCTGAAGATAAAGAGGTTTGGAATCAGCATTTAGCTGCAAAAATATATACGATTGCTGTGGCACCTGAAAAGCTATTGAAACGCCTTGAAGAAAATGAACAAACTCATCTCTATTGGGAAATGGAATTGCCAGTGAGCGATATTTTAGCTCGCATGGAAATTCAAGGGATTCGCGTTGATAAAGAACGTTTGGTTGAGATGGGTATAGAATTTGAAGAGCGTCTAAAAGAAATCGAACAAGAAATTTACGAGCTAGCTGGTGAAGAGTTTAATATCAATTCGACCAAACAACTCGGTGTCATCTTATTTGAAAAGATGGGATTACCAGTCATTAAGAAGACGAAGACTGGCTATTCAACTGCGGTAGATGTTTTGGAAAAATTGGCGCATCAAGCTCCAATCGTAGAATTAATTTTAGAATATCGTCAATTAGCTAAATTAAATTCAACGTATGTAGAAGGATTGCAAGCGTATATTCAAGAGGATGGTAAGATTCATACGCGATTCATCCAAAATTTAACGCAAACAGGTCGTCTAAGCTCAGTGGATCCAAACTTACAAAACATTCCAATTCGTACAAAAGAAGGCCGTCGTATCCGTTACGCGTTCTTACCAGAACACGATGATTGGAAGATTCTTTCAAGTGACTATTCGCAAATTGAACTACGTGTGTTAGCCCATATTGCTGGCGATAAACATATGATAGAAGCCTTCAAAAATAACGTAGACATTCATACTAATACTGCAATGCGTGTGTTTGGTATTACAAATCCGGAGGATGTTACCAGTGAAATGCGTCGTCAAGCCAAAGCCGTGAACTTTGGAATCGTTTATGGAATTAGTGATTATGGATTGTCTCAAAACTTGAATATTTCCCGCAAGAGAGCAAAAGAATTTATTGACCGTTACTTAGAAGAGTTTCAAGGGGTAAAAGACTTTATGGAATCTGTTGTAAAAGAGGCGCGTGAGAAAGATTATGTGGAAACCTTATTCCACCGTCGTCGCTACCTGCCAGATATCCATTCAAGTAACTTTAATTTACGTTCATTCGCAGAGCGTACAGCGATGAACTCACCAATTCAAGGAAGCGCCGCGGATATTTTGAAGATGGCGATGATTGAATTAGATCGTGAAATGAGGGAACGTCAATTTAAAGCAAACCTATTATTACAAGTGCACGATGAATTGATTTTTGAAGTGCCACAAGATGAATTAGAAAGTCTTCAAAGTTTAGTAGAAGAAGTCATGGAAAATGCCGTCAGTCTGAAAGTTCCACTACGAGCAGATAGTAATGTAGGGGACAACTGGTTTGAAGCAAAATAACTAAAAATAGAATGGGCATCTTATCTTAACAAATATAAGTTAGGGATGCCCATTGTGTTTTATCTTTTGAGTTTATAGCGTTTTTGTAGTATACTTTTTGAGTTAAGAGAAGAAGTTAAGGTGATGGAAGGGCTCTTTTAGCGTTCAGATTCCATCACTTTCATTTTGTCAATCAATGGAGGAAATACATGAAATTAAGAAATGATATTCGCAATATTGCTATTATCGCCCACGTTGACCATGGTAAAACAACACTTGTGGATGAATTATTAAAACAATCAGATACTTTAGATGCACGTACAGAATTATCAGAACGAGCAATGGACTCAAACGATATCGAACGTGAACGCGGTATTACTATTTTAGCGAAAAATACAGCTGTTCAATATAAAGGAACTCGAATCAATATTATGGATACACCAGGACACGCAGACTTCGGTGGAGAAGTAGAACGTATCATGAAAATGGTAGACGGTGTAATTCTTGTAGTGGATGCGTATGAAGGTACAATGCCTCAAACTCGTTTTGTATTGAAAAAAGCGTTAGAACAACATTTAACACCAATCGTTGTAGTAAACAAAATCGATCGTGACGCTGCTCGTCCAGAAGAAGTAGTTGATGAAGTATTAGAATTATTCATCGAATTAGGTGCGGATGATGATCAATTAGAATTCCCAGTAGTTTATGCTTCAGCATTAAACGGAACTTCAAGTTTATCTGATAATCCTGCAGATCAAGAAGAAACAATGGATTACTTATTTGATACGATTATCGAACACATTCCTGCTCCAGTGGATAACTCAGACGAACCATTACAATTCCAAGTGTCATTATTAGACTATAATGAATATGTAGGACGTATCGGTATCGGACGTGTCTTCCGTGGAACTATCAAAGTTGGGGACCAAGTATCTCTTCTAAAATTAGATGGAACAAAGAAAAACTTCCGTGTTACAAAATTATTTGGTTTCTTCGGATTAAATCGTTTAGAAATCAATGAAGCAAAAGCAGGGGATTTAATTGCTATATCTGGTATGGAAGATATCTTCGTTGGAGAAACAGTAACACCAGTAGATACACAAGAAAGCCTGCCAGTATTACACATTGATGAACCAACATTACAAATGACATTCTTGACAAACAATTCGCCATTTGCAGGACGCGAAGGGAAGTTCGTTACAGCGCGTAAGATTGAAGAACGTCTAATGCGTGAATTACAAACAGACGTATCTTTAAAAGTAGAACCAACGGATTCACCAGATGCATGGATTGTATCAGGACGTGGGGAATTACACTTGTCAATCTTAATCGAAAACATGCGTCGTGAAGGATTTGAGTTACAAGTATCTCGTCCAGAAGTAATTATCAAAGAAATTGATGGCGTAAAATGTGAACCATTTGAACGTGTACAAATCGATACTCCTGAAGAATACATGGGTTCAATTATCGAATCATTAAGTAATCGTAAAGGTGAAATGCAAGACATGCAACATAACGATAATGGACAAGTTCGTATTGTCTTCTTAGTTCCAGCTCGTGGATTATTAGGATATACAACTGAATTCTTATCAATGACACGTGGTTACGGAATTATGAACCACACATTCGATCAATACTTACCATACATTCCAACAAGCATCGGTGGACGCCGTAATGGGGCACTTGTTTCAACGGATACAGGTAAAGCAACGACTTACGGAATTATGGGTGTTGAAGACCGTGGTGTGATTTTCACTGAACCAGGTACTGAAATTTACGAAGGAATGATCGTTGGGGAACACTCTCGTGAAAATGACTTAGCGGTTAATATTACGAAAGCAAAACAACAAACGAATATTCGTTCAGCTACGAAAGACCAAACTTCAGTGATTAAGACTCCTAAGAAACTATCTCTTGAAGAGTCGTTAGAATTTTTATCAGACGATGAATACTGCGAAGTTACTCCAGAAACAATTCGTTTAAGAAAACAAATTCTAAATAAAGGCGAACGTGAAAAAGCCAATAAACGTAAGAAACAAGCCGAAGCAGAAAATTAATCTGAATTGTAAAAAGGTGGATGCATTGCATCCACCTTTTTGGTTGTTTTTAAGGTTTTAATGTTACACGAACGGTAATCCCATTGTTATCTGTAATATCAACTTCTTTCTCATTTCGTTTATCAACAGAACTTGCTAGAACAGTTGCTTTTTGAAGGATTTCATTGAAAACTGAAGCATCATTCACTTCAACGGTATAATAGGCAAGGCCAGGGATATTTTTAACGCGGATATCTAGGTGACTGCCTCCCCATTGATTAACGGCAAGGTGATGGTGATAATCACCAGAAGCAATCCAACTTCCTGAAGGTACTGAGAACTTATCTGCTACTGGAAGAAGAGTTGTTAAATATTCCAGTGATTCTTTTGAATTTCTAGTAGAGAGATGGACGTGTCCCATACGTGTACCTTCGGGCATTTGATAAGGGACTTTATCATGACCGAGTTCATAGATTTCTTGACCAGGCATCTCTTCAGTCACACCAATAATACGACCATCTTCTCGAATATCCCATTCTTCAACAGGTTTATCATGGTACACTTCGATTCCATTTCCTTCGAAATCTTCGAGATAAATCGCTTCACTATAACCGTGGTTAGCAGCGCCAACAAGTGGAAGAGAAGTGTGGACTACATGTCTAAGAAAATCTCCAAGAGCCTCTCTCGTAGGTAGAAGAATGGCTAGATGATACAATCCGTAACTTTCTTTAACGCTTTTATCGATATTCGTTTGAATAAGACGGATGAGTGGACTAGAACCAACACCTAGTAAAACCTCAGACTCAGATTGACTTAAGATTTGGAGACCGAGTCTTTTCGTGTAAAATTCAGTTTCTTGCGATAGATGGTTAACGTTTAACGCAACCTCATTTAGTTTAATTTGGCTATTATATAATGGATACATAATGATTCCTTCTTTCTTGTTTTATAAGTTCAGTATACACTTTAATATTAAAATGACAAATAACTTGCTCATGAAATTTTCGATTTTAAAAATTAAGTTATACCGTATACGGTATAACTTGCATTTGGCGTATTGTTTTTTTGCAAACAGTTGTAGTATCCTAATAGTAGTAAGGTTTATAGAGAGAAGAGATGACAAATGACAAAACAAAGAAAAATCATGTACGGAGTATTTGGGGTCCTATTTGCAGTGATTTTGTTGGCGTTAGGTTTGATTCAAATATTTACCTATCGAGCAACACCTGAGGCGAAAGAAACGTGGAATGTTGCTGCATTTGAGCAGAAAAATAATTGGACTCATTTTGAAGTGACTGGAGAAAAGAAAGGGACGCTTCTATTCTATACGGGTGCTTTAGTTGAACCACAAGCTTATGCGAAATTAGCAGACGGCTTAGCTAAAGAAGGAATCGAAGTGTACATTATTTCCTCTCAGTTAAATCTACCGGTATTGGATAATGGGACGATGGCCACTATCGTGAAAGAAGAGCACTTGGATAAAGTGTTTATTGGAGGACATTCTCTGGGGGGAGTTGTGTCGGCAGTTGAAGCGAAACATCTAGAAGAAATAAATAAAGTTGATGGATTAATCTTGCTTGCAAGTTATCCGGATAAGAGTACGGATATTAGTGGAACACAAATTCCTGTATTGTCAATTACAGCTTCGAATGATAAAATTTTGAATCAGGATAAATATGAGGAGGCTAAGTCAAGGTTGCCGGAGGCTACAACCTATACAACGATTGAAGGTGGAAATCATAGTGGCTTTGGACTTTATGGTCAGCAAAATGGCGATGGCACTGCTACAATGACTGCAGAGGAACAACAAAAACAACTAATCCAACTAATTAAGCAATTTATTGTAACCCATTAAGCTAGGCTCCGGTCTAGCTTTTTTACGCTAGAGTTGAGTTTTCACACCGTGGCAGTTATCATTAAAGTAATGAATTTTGGAGGTGCATTGTATGCAACAAAAAGTAACAAAGAATTGGGTCACTATCGGGACAGGTGTTATTGCTAATGAACTAGCGGTAGCACTAGAATCACTGAACGGAAAACTCTATGGAGTTGCAAACCGCACCTATACAAATGCTGTGAAATTTGCAGAAAAATACGGCATTGAAAAAGTATATAACAAGATTGATGAGGTCTTTACGGATCCAGCAGTGGATATTATTTATATTTCTACTCCGCATAACACGCATATTCACTATTTAAGAAAAGCCTTAGCAGCAGGGAAACATGTATTGTGTGAAAAGGCTATTACGTTAAACAGTGAAGAATTAGAAGAAGCATTGCAACTCGCTAAAGAAAATAATGTTGTTTTGGCTGAAGCGATGACGCTTTACCATATGCCAGTCTACAAACAATTAAGTAAAGCTGCTGAAAATCTTGGGGACCTTCGTATGATTCAAATGAACTTCGGAAGCTATAAAGATTATGATATGACGAATCGATTCTTTAATCGCAATCTTGCTGGAGGAGCATTACTGGATATTGGTGTATACGCCCTGTCTTGTATTCGTTATTTCATGAGTGAGGCCCCAAGTTCAATGGTTTCTCAAGTGAAATTAGCGCCTACTGGTGTGGATGAACAAGCCGGTATCGTGTTGACAAATGGCGCTGGAGAAATGGCAACCGTTACAATGACGCTCCATGCTAAACAACCAAAACGCGGAGTGATTGCATATGACAAAGGATATATCGAGATTGTTGATTATCCAAGAGCTCATAAAGCAATCATTACTTATACAGAAGATGGACATGTTGAAACTTTTGAAGATGAACTAGGACTAGATGCCTTAGCCTATGAAGTACTCGATATGGAGGCAACAATCGATACAGGAGAAGACCACATGCATCTAGAATATACGGTTGATGTGATGAAAATCATGACAGACTTACGCCGTGAATGGGGAATTAAGTATCCTGAGGAAGAGGAAGTATGAAGCAGCAAGAACAATTAAAAGCGATGGAACAATATGCTAAAAGAGTGCTCAGCTCAGATGTTTCAGGGCATGATTGGTCGCATATTGAACGAGTGGTCAATACGACACAGACGATTGCACAAGCAGAAGGGGCAGACTTATTTATTTGCGAAGCAGCAGCGCTCCTTCATGATGTTATCGATGATAAGATTGTAAAAGACCCAGCAGTTGCATTGAAGGAATTGAAAGAATTTCTAACTTCTATTGAGCTAACCTCTGAACAGATAGATGCTATTGAATCTATCATTACAAGAATGTCGTTTAAGAATCACAAGGAGCAACAAGAACTTTCGCTCGAAGGAAAAGTAGTACAAGATGCCGACCGATTAGATGCAATTGGTGCCATCGGAATTGCCAGGGTAATGTGTTACTCCGGAAGTACAGGAAGACCGATTCATCGTCCAGAGTTGAAACCTCGTGAGGAGTTGACACCTGAAGAATATCGCAATGGTGAGTCCACTGCGATTATGCATTTCTATGAGAAACTATTAAAACTGAAAGAATTAATGAATACTGACTACGGTAGGGAATTAGCTAAAGGACGTCATGCATTTTTAGAAATGTATCTAGAGCAATTCTACGAAGAGTGGGAAGGTTTGAGATGAAATGTAAGCGACAAATTTTTGTCGCTTATTTGTTTTGAAAAGAAAACAGGTGTAAAATAGTAACTACATTTTAAGGTGAGAGGATTGGTTGCGTGGAAGTAGAGCAACAACTAACGAATAAAGAACTAAGAAAAAATATATTTGTGATTGTTTGGCCAGTGTTTGTAGAAGTGCTTCTCGGGGCGTTATTTGGAATGGTTGATATGATGATGGTTGGGAAGGTGCCCGGAGATACTGCTGCGGCTGTTTCTGCAGTTGGGATGACAAACCAACCGATGTTTCTGGGTTTAAGTTTGATTCAAGCGTTGAATGTTGGAGGAACTGCAATTATTGCTAGGTATTTTGGGGCGAAGAAATATAGCCGAATGGGAAGTATCTTGAAGCATGTAATGATACTTGCAATGGTATTTTGTGTGATGCCCGCAGTGATTTTAATGTTGATTTTTGCGCCAGAGATTTTATCGCTGATGGGTGCAGATGAGACGGTTATTAATGTTGGGGTAAATTACTTCAGGATTGTGACGATTGGTTTTATTTTTCAATCACTATCGTTCACTGTAACTGCGGCACTACGAGGAATCGGTGAAACAAAAATTCCAATGAAGAATAATATTATCGCGAATAGTTGCAATGTGTTAGGGAATGCCATTTTGATTTATGGAATGTTTGGATTCCCGGCTTTAGGTGTTACTGGGGCTGCGATTTCGACTGCCTTATCAAATCTGATTGCGATGG
>NZ_DBHISP010000020.1:0-16894 GCF_057274575.1 Granulicatella sp.
CTCTTTGTCAAATAGTGTTGATGAAGAATTTTAGGAAGGAATTAAGCAACTAATTGTTGCTTAATTCCTTTTTGTATTATATCAAATAATTTTGTTATTGAAGCCCTCCATTCTCCCCTAAATTGTGAAGTTTCCTACTTAAAAAATGAAGCCATAACTTCATCTTTTTTTATTGTAATTTAATTGTAGAAAATTAAATCAATTATTACAATGAAAAATGAACCCAACAAAAATTGGCTAATGTCTCCGGTTGAATACCTGAGACATTAGCACCAGGGTATTTTTATTAAAATCTCAGTTTGTTTTGGGGAGGAATCTATCACAAACATATGCCATATTTTTCACATAAAAAACACATTAAAAAGGAGGAGATAGTAAAATATTTTTAAAATCAAACTTTTTTATGGTAATATATTCTATAAGTAATATTATTATCACATACAAGGAGGATATTATATGTTTAATTGTGAAAAAAAGATTAAATATTCGATTCGTAAATTGTCTATTGGAGCAGTTTCGTTAGCAATCGGATTTTCGTTTTTTGTCGCGCCTTTAGGATTAGGTCAAAATGTTCAAGCTGCTGAGGAGGCAGCGGTTGAAAATGTTGTCAAAGACAAATCGGTTTTAGAGAATTATTTACTAGAACTAAAAGCGAAAGATTTTTCTAACAAAACAGAAGAAAGTCTTTCAAAACTAAATGATTTAATAGCTAAAGCTGAATCAGTTTTAGAAAATGCAACATCTCAAAAAGAAATTGATCATGTTTATCAATCACTTGTTGGTTATGTAAATAGTGGTTTACGTACGAAAAAAGTAGAGAAAAAAGAAGTAGTTGAAGAAGACAAAACTGCTCAAGGTAAAAAGACTGTTGGCCAAAAAGCAGAAAATACAGAACCTAGTTCAGAAAGTAATTCTATTTCAAAAACTGGAGAAAATGATCCTCGTAATGGACAATCAATGGGTGAAGGAGAAAAAACATTTGCTCCTACAACAGGACTTGCTGGAAATGTTACGAATGAAACAGAATTACAAGCACAATTAAATGCTAATAATTCAAATATTATTTTATCAAATGATATAACAGTGACTACCCCTATACACGTTCCTGAAAATTATACTGGAACAATTCATGGTAACGGATATAAGTTAACCCTTAATGCGGACGTTATTGGTGGTATGGTTCAAAGTAAAAATGCTAACCTGACACTTGATAGCATTACCTTAGACGGTCAAGGAAAAGGACGCTTAATTCGTGTTGCAGGTGGTAAACTTACTGTTAAAGATTCAACATTTGAAAATGGTGTAAGTTATAATTCTAATACTGGTTATACTGGAGGAGATATCCATGGAGGGGCTATTTATGCATTATCCACAGCTGATGTTGATATCCAAGATTCAGTATTCAAAAATAACTCTGCAGTACCAAGAGTAGGAGCGGGGACTGATTTCACCTCTGCGCATGGTGGTGCTATTTATGCTGCTCATGCTGGAACGATTAAGATTCGTACTACAAAATTTGAAAACAATAAAGTTGTGGGCGTGAACGACACACTTGGAAATGGTGGTGCCGGTGGAGCAATTACTGCAGACTATACTACATCGGTAGAAATTTCAGATTCTACATTTACAGGAAACCATACTGGACATATTAGTGAAGCTGGTAACCAGGGTGGTGCTGTTCGTGTAGATCATACTATCTTCAAATCAACGAATAATACTTATAATGTTGCAAGAACATTTAATACTGGTGGTGCTATTTATGCTCAAGCAGCAACAGTAACTATCGAAGGGGACACCTTTAAGCTAGATGGTCTTGGAGATGGATTCGGTATCAGTGGAGGTGCTATTGTTTCAGCGAACAGTGATACAACTATTAATAATTCAACCTTTACAGGAACTGGAGATTCAAAAGTCATCCATTCAGGTGGTTTAATTGACGTTGTTGGTTCTGGAACGTTTAACTTGAAGAATTCTACACTAACAGGTACTGGTTCTTGGTGGAATGGCCCAGCTATGGCTACTTTTGGTGGGGGAGTTGCTTTTGAAACAGATAGTACAGTAACTGCTTTAATCGAAAATACAACGATTAGCAATATTGCTTCTGATGAACATGGTGGTGCCATTGCAGTTGGAACAAGAGTTGGTGATAATACAGGTGTTAATTTAACATTAAGAAATATTACGATTAACAATGCAAGAACCCGTTATGCTTGGAAAACTACTCATGGTGGAGCTATCGGTATTGGTAAAGGAAGTAATGTAACCATTGAAGGAGGAACTATTTCTGGTGGATTCTCCGTAATTGGTGGGGGAATTTATAATGAAGGGAACTTAACATTAACTGATGGTGCTAAATTGTCTGGAAATACTGCTTATAAATATGGTGGTGGTATTTATAACAATGGTACTCTTACAGTTGATGAAGCTACATTACAAGGAAACTTTAAGACTCCTGGAGTAGATGGAAAAGATGAAAATCCAGGAAAAACGAATGAATATGCTGGGGGTAATATTTACGCTAAGAAAGATGTAACGATTACACCTAAAGCAACTATTGATGAAGGCGATATTCGTGTTCTTGATCAAGAATCAGCTATTGTTTTAACAGGTGCCCTAACGCAAAATCTTAATGTAAGTATTAGTGAAGCAGCTGGAGGAGATAACAACGAAACGCCTGTTCGCCGCGTAGGATATCTTGTAGCTAAAGGTGACGGAACTTATACTCCTACTGCAGAAGATGCTAAAAAACTTCACTATTTAACAAGAGATACAAATGATGCTAGTGCAGTTGGGGTTCATGATGATTTAGGTAAATGGGATAATGTTTTAAATCCAGATGATAATACTGTAGTTTTAGGACAAAGAGTGAAGATCGTTTACCATGCAAATGGTAATGCTGGAGATGCCAAATTTACTTCAACAAATTCCGACACAGTAGAACAAGTAGCAACTATTTACAAGAAAGGATTTGTGCCTCAAGTCATTTCAGAAAAACCAACACGTGATAACTTTAAGTTTGATGGTTGGGAAACAACTCAAGCGGGTGGAACAACCTTTAATGTAGGAACAGCTTTGGGATTAGATGGTTCAGAAATCACAAATTTAATCAACCCTAGCACAGTTCATGCATATGCGAAATGGTTAGCTGCATATAAAGCCAATTATAAATTTGTAGCCGATGCATCTACACCAGCAGGGGTAACATTCCCTCAAACGGCTATAGACGCTTTCAAACCAGTTGATACAGATACTTATTTATCTGGGGAAAATGCGACTCCAAAACAACCAACGCAAACAAATTATGTTGATGCAAATAATGATGGTACTTGGACATTCCAAAGTTATGATGCAGCAACAAAACAAGTGAATAATGCAAATGTAGAATTTGTTGGTACATGGAAATTCACTCCAAATGAACATCATGTAACTTATGAATTTGAAAGTGATACACCAGGTAAAGCATTGCCTGCGGCAGTGAATGCATTCTTACCAAACGATGCAGCGACATATACAAATAACCAAACAGTTACAGCATTAGCACCTACTCAAGTGACATATGTTGATAATGATTTAGATGGCGTATGGACATTCCAAGGGTACGATGCACCTACTAAGACAGTAAATAAAGGTGATGTGAAATTTGTAGGCAAATGGACATTCAAAGCGAATGAATACAATGTTTCATATGAATTCCAAAGTGATACAGCAGGTAAAACATTACCAGCAGGGGTAACTAATTTATTACCAACAGATCCAGCTAAATATATTACAAATGATTCAGTAACAGCGGTAAATCCAAACCCAACAACTGTTGATGACGCAGATTTAGATGGCGTATGGACGTTCCAAGGGTATGATGCAGCAACTAAGACTGTAAATAAAGCTGATGTGAAATTCGTTGGTAAATGGACATTCAAAGCAAATGAATATAAAGCAACCTATGAATTCCAAAGTGATACACCTGGTAAAGCAATCCCAGCAGGAGTCAATGCATTATTACCAACTGATGCTGCAATCTACCATAACGGTGACACTGTAAATCCTATTGCACCAGCGCAAGCAACATTCGATGATGCAGATTTAGATGGCGTATGGACATTCCAAGGGTACGATGCACCTACTAAGACAGTAAATAAAGGTGATGTGAAATTTGTAGGTAAATGGACATTCAAAGCGAATGAATACAATGTTTCTTATGAATTCCAAAGTGATACAGCAGGCAAAGCCTTACCAGCAGGGGTAACGAATTTATTACCAACAGATCCAGCTAAATACATTACTAATGATACTGTAACTGCGGTAAATCCAAACCCAACAACTGTTGACGACGCAGATTTAGATGGCGTATGGACGTTCCAAGGCTATGATGCAGCAACTAAGACTGTAAATAAAGCTGATGTGAAATTTGTAGGTAAATGGACATTCAAATCAAATGAATATACTGTTTCATATGTTTCTCAAAGTGAAACTCCAGGAAAAGCAATTCCAGCAGGTGTAGATGCATTGTTGCCAACAGATCCAGCTAAATACATTATGAATGATACAGTAACAGCATTAGCACCAGCACAAACAACATTTGCTGATGCGGATTTAGATGGTGTTTGGACATTTGAAGGATATGATGCAAATACTAAAGTTGTAGGTAAGGATAATGTTACATTTACAGCAAAATGGTCTTTCAAATCTAATGAGCATAATGCAACTTATGCATTTGAAAGTGATACAGCAGGTAAAGCATTACCAGCAGGGTTAAATGCACTCTTACCAACAGATCCTACTAAATACATTATGAATGATACTGTTACAGCATTAGCGCCAGCACAAACAACATTTGCTGATGATGTATTAGATGGTGTTTGGACATTCCAAGGATATGATGCAGATACTAAAGTTGTAGGAAAAGAAGATGTGAAATTTGTAGGGAAATGGACATTCAAGTCAAATGAATACACAGTTTCATATAAATCACAAAGCGATACAGCTGGAAAAAATATTCCTGCAGGTTTAGAAGCGCTCTTACCAACAGATCCAGCTAAGTACATTATGAATGATACTGTAATTGCAAAAGCTCCAAGTAAAACAACTTATGCAGACGATGTATTAGATGGTGTTTGGACATTCCAAGGATATGATGCAGATACTAAAGTTGTAGGTAAGGAAAATGTAACGTTTATTGCAAAATGGACATTCAAATCAAATGAGTATACAGTCTCATATGAATCTAAGAGTGAAACACCTGGTAAAGAAGTACCAGAAGCGTTGAAAGGATTATTACCAACAGATCCAGCTAAGTACATTATGAATGATACTGTAACTGCAAAAGCTCCAAGTAAAACAACTTATGCAGATGATGTATTAGATGGGGTATGGACGTTTGAAGGCTATGATTCTGCAACAAAATTGGTAGGAAAAGAAAATGTAAAATTCTTTGCTAAATGGTCATTTGTCGCAAATAAATACAAAGCAACATATGAGTTTGTGAGTGGAACTGACGGAAAAGTATTACCTTCTTCAGTGTTAGCAAACTTACCAGAAGATGTAACTGAATATATTAATGGCCAAACAGTAACAGCTATTAAGCCAGCAACTCTTACAGTACAAGATCCAGAAAATAATGGAACATGGACATTTGTAGGATATACTGAAGATAGCAAAGTGATTAATAAAGAGGGCGTTAAATTTGTGGGAACTTGGACATTTAAAGAAAATGATCCAGAATTACCAAATACAGGTACTGCTTCTGAATTAGGTGCTTTAAGCGCGACAATCGGTGCAATCTTTGCAGGATTTGGCGTTTCTATCCTTAGAAAAAAAGATTCAAAGGATAAAGCATAATTTATAAGTAGAATTGTAATGATCTTTGAAGAAAGAGGAATCTTTCTTCAAAGATTATTGTGTAAATAAACTATTTTATGTTTTGAAGAAATAGAAATCAAAAATAGGAGAGAAATATATGAAAAAACAAAACAATGTTGGGAAACACAATACTTATGGAATTCGCAAGTTAAAAGTAGGCGTTGGTTCTGTATTGATTGCGAGTGCTTTCTTTCTAACTGGTACTCTTATCTCAGCCGATGAGGTAACTACGACACAAGAAAACGCCACTACGGTGACACAGGTAGTACCGACTCATCAAACTGAATCTGCTACAACGTCTGCAACTACGACAGAAGAGGCTACTACTTTAGATCATTTGTTCGAAAGTGGAGCTGCTGGAGAAAATGCAGGAGATGTTAACGAATTAATTAAAAATGCAACATTTACAAATGATCCAGCAAACTTTAACGGAACAGTGACCTTTGTAACAAACCATGGAAATACAGATGTTAAATTTACAAATGGTACGGAATCATTGAACCATACTGATGTTGATGGAAATGCAGCCAATACTGGTGATTCTGGTCACGGAATGTCTAAAGCATATTTTATCGGGTTTTCTAATGTTCCTAATTTCCGTAATAATCCAGGAGAAAAACTAGTTTACAGTTATGAAGCGATTCAAAACTTATTCCCTGAAGGATTAAAAGGTGGAGAAAAAGTATATGCTAAGTATTTAACAGCCACTGAAGCAATGTATTATTCTGGAAAAATGACTGGTAAAATTACGGTTAATAAGGAAAAAACAGCTGCTGAAATGTCATACAATGAATTGAATGTCAAAAAAGAAGTAGAAAATAATGAAGCAACTTATTATGCCGATGATGCGGTAAAAGCTCAAAATAATCTGAATGTTGAAGGTACTTTTGAGATGGACCCATTTGCGACAGCAGTTCTTCGCTATAGTCCAAGTCACTACTTCCAACCAGGTACTGCTGAGTTTTATCCAACTACAAATCCAGATGAGTATAATGATCCGACAAACAAAAACTATACTTATGTTGATTTGCATGTGAAATTAGATAGTAGAATTAAATTAGCAAAGATGTTAGATCTTACATTTAGTTCATATACATTCCAACCACATATGATTCTTGATAAGAACAATCAAAAGATTGCGGCTACTTTTGAAACAAATAATACTAGTCCGGATTCAAGAATCACATTTGATACAACTCCACTGAATGGAGAAACTGAATTTACAATTCGTACTCGCATTCGTCGTTTAGAAAATATGCAAGAAAATGTTGATTTAGCTACAGCTTCGCAACCGATGAAATTAACATCAAATAAGAAAGATAATTTCACAATTGATCGTAATACAGTATTTAGTATTGCTAAAGGAGAAGAGGATACTGTTACTGCTGATGGATCAATCGACGGTTCAGCTAAGTTATACAATATGAATTTATTTGGATTTAACATTGGTGGAATTTCTGCAATTCCTAAAACAACTTCTCCAACTGTTACTTATAATTTTGCTTTCAATAAAGTGACATTTAATCGCAATTCTGCAGCTTTTGAAAATGGAGTAGAACAAACAGTTGGAACAGTTAATGTTGTTCATAATAAATCGATTTCTTCTGATGAATTGAATACAAATACTCAACCAGATGCGAATACCATTGGGGATTCAATGCCTGTAACTCCATCAAATGTAATTGTGAATGGAAAAGAGTATAAATTTAAAGAGTGGAATACTCAAGCAGACGGTCAAGGACAAGCATTTTCAGATAGCACTATTGTTTCAGAAGATATGACAGTATATGGCATTTGGGAAGAAGTAGTTTATCATGTAACCTATAGATTCGAAAGTACAACTGCTGGCAAATCATTACCGCAAGCTGTTACGGACTTACTTCCTACAGATAATGCACAGTACAATAATAATGATCAAATAACGCCTTTGGCTCCAGCAAAATCTGTAGTAGAAGATGCAAATGGGCAATGGAAATTCTTGGGATACATTCCTGCTTCAGCAACTATCCAAGGCGCTGATGTTGAGTTTGTTGGTCAATGGACTTATGAAGAAAAAGTAGCTCCAACACCAACACCGGATCCAACGCCAACACCGAATCCAACACCAACACCGGATCCAACACCAACACCGGATCCAACACCAACACCGAATCCAACGCCTGAAACTGAAAAGAATCCAACTACTGTAGAAGAAAGTAAGAAAGAGGAATTACCAAATACTGGTACTGCTTCTTCTTTAGCGGGTGCTGGGTTAGCATTACTATTATCAGGAACTGCCTTATTAAGAAAAAAGAAAAATAATTCTGAAATTTAATTGAAAGGCTCTTTGTCAAATAGTATTGATGAAGAATTTTAGGAAGGAATTAAGCAACAATTAGTTGCTTAATTCCTTTTTGTATTGGAAAAACCACTTTTGTTATTAAAATAATGAGGTTTCTAATATGGTAATAGTTTCTAAATCCGTAGGTATTTCTTTTGAGTGCTTTTATTATTTGGCTCTTTGTCAAATAGTGTTGATGAAGAAATTTAGGAAGGGATTAAGAAACTAATTGTTGCTTAATTCCTTTTTGTTTTTGGCCAAACATTTTCGTTAATAAAATAATCCTGTTTCTAAAATGGTAATAGTTTCTAAAGCCGTAAGTATTTCTTTTAAGTACTTTTATTTTATTGTTTATTCCTTCGATAGGGCCATTTGTTCTAGTTGGATTCTCACAAGTATTTTGAATATATAGCAGGAAAGATATAATCTACAATTTCTGTAGTTGTTATATAGCTTTCCAAAAGCTTATAACGATTATATATATATCTTCAATCCATCAGACTTCATTAAAAATTATTTCCAATTATGTTTTAACTTGCGATATAATTTAAGGACTTTATATCGATTTGGATTCATCACAAGTACTTAGTTTATTTTGCTGTTTCAGGCTTGTATAATATGGAAAGGAGGAATAATAATTTTTGCATTTGGAAGATTTAACGGATTTAAATCTATCAAAACGCAGAGGGGCAGTTAATTATTGTAATGGTTTAACAATGGATAAGCTTGCTATATCAACAAGGATACGCCTAACAGTATGAAATGAAACCCTTGTTTACGTAGATTTAAGTAGGCGGCAGGACTGAAAGAGAATAAAGATTAATCTGAGAAGTTTTTGTCCTATTTTTAAAAATAGTATTATTCGGCTACACATGCCCACAAACAGCACAAAATTCTGATTTACTCGTATATATAGCTGAATAATAAAGATTTTCTCTTTTAAATAGCTTCCTTTTATTCTGCAATTCCAATCATTTTTTTGCATAATCCTCTGCCCCTCTTATAGTTAAGCGTCTAATTTAATTTTCATTTACTGAGGCAGTATCGAAAGTCATTGACGTTTTATCTTTGTATAATAGAAGTGCAGCGTAAGCGATAACAAAATAAAGTTCATTATGGTATAATGAATAGTAAAACAATTTTGGAGGTGAGAAGATGTATGCAAAAGTAATCGTTGATGTACCAGTCATTCAAGTAAATCGTCCTTTTGATTATCATGTTCCTGAAATATTACAAGAGAGCATTGAAGTTGGAATGCGTGTTGCCGTTCCGTTTGGAGGTCGTAGTATTTCTGGATTTGTTTTGGCGCTTAGTGATGAAGTAGATTTCGACGGTGAAGTAAAAGATATTTTGCATTTAATGGATTTAGATCCCGTCTTGTCACCTGAAATGATTCAACTAGGAGCGTATTTGTCAAAAAAAGTTCACGCGTTCTTAATTCAATGTTACCAAACAATGCTTCCAGCGATGTTGAAATCTAATTATGAAAAACGATTTGTGTTAGTTAATCCAAAAGAGAATGAAGATGTATTTCGAGAAGTTTTCCATTATGAAAATACATTGCTTTATACCGATGACCTGCCACAGGATCATTTAAAACAATTGATGAAGTTGAAAAAAGAAGGCGCAGTGGTCATCGAGACACTTGTCAAAGACCGTGCCAAGGTAAAAACGGAAGACTGGATTCGGTTGAACTACGTGATGCAAGAGTATGAGGAGTTTATTCCTACGCTTTCTGCGCGTGCGAAAAAGAAAATATCACTCTTAAAGACACTCGCTTCCATGGAAAGAATGGAGATTCAGAAGAAAAGATTCTTAGAAGATACACATTTTACAACGGCTGATTTAAAATTTGCAGTAGATCATAATTGGATTACGATAGCTCAAAAAGAAGTAAGTCGAGATCCGTATAAAGGAAGAGTCTTTAAGAAGAGTGTTCCATTTCAATTAAATGAGGAACAGCAACTGGCATTTGATAGAGTAAAAGAAGAATCTATCGATCCACATAACTCAAAAGTATACTTATTAGAAGGCGTTACTGGTTCGGGGAAAACGGAGGTTTATTTGCAATGGATTAGTGAAGTCATTAAAAAAGGGCAAAGTGCAATGATGCTTGTTCCCGAAATTGCTCTAACTCCTCAGATGGTTGAACGATTTAAGTCTCGCTTTGGAGACCGTGTAGCGGTGCTTCATAGTGGGTTAAGTGTCGGAGAAAAATACGATGAATGGCGTAAGATTAAGAATAAGGAAGCAGACATTGTTGTAGGTGCTCGTTCTTCTATTTTTGCTCCATTAGAAAACATTGGCATTATTATTTTAGATGAGGAACATGAAACCTCTTATAAACAAGATGAATCTCCTAGATATCACGCAAGAGACATCGCGATTTGGAGGGGGGAATTCCATCACTGTCCTGTAGTGTTAGGGAGTGCAACTCCTAGCTTAGAATCAAGAGCTCGAGCGCAAAAGGGAGTCTATACTCTTTTGAAACTAACCAAAAGAGCTAAGGAACAAATTCTTCCAGAAGTGCATTTAATTGATATGAGAAATGAATTTATTCAGCAGAAAGGTTCGTTTTCTCAAACCTTATTAAAAGCAATCGAAAATCGGTTGGAAAAGAAAGAACAAACTGTCTTTCTGTTAAATCGAAGGGGATATTCCTCTTTTGTATTATGCAGGGATTGCGGTTATGTTTTAGAATGTCCAAACTGCGATATTTCGTTAACGCTTCATATGGATACGAGAAGTATGAAATGTCACTATTGTGGTCATGAAGAACATATTCCTAATTTCTGTCCAAAATGTCAAAGTAGACAGATTCGTTATTTTGGAACAGGAACTCAAAAGGTACAAGAAGAATTGCAAGAAGTGTTCCCAGATGCTCGCATTGTGCGAATGGACGTGGATACGACAAGACGTAAAGGGCAACATGAAGCAATCCTGAAACAGTTTGAAAATCAAGAAGCCGATATTTTAATTGGAACTCAGATGATTGCGAAAGGTCTCGATTTTCCAAACGTAACGCTCGTTGGAGTGATTAATGCGGATACGGCATTGAATATTCCTGATTTTAGAAGTTCGGAAAAAACATTCCAACTCCTCACGCAAGTCTCAGGACGTGCAGGACGTGGGGATAAACCGGGTGAAGTTTTTATCCAAACCTATAATCCAACGCATTACGCTATTCAGCTAGCTCAAGGACATCAATATGAACGATTCTTCGAAACAGAAATGCGAATGCGTCATATGGCCAACTATCCGCCGTACTTCTTTACAACTATGATTACATTTTCTAGTGAAGAAGAAGGAGTGGCATTGAAGAAAGCCATCGAAGTTCATAAGGAGTTGAAGGCGAATGTGTCGCCAAAAGCAGTTGTACTAGGGCCGTCAGCGAAGTCAATTGCACGTATGAACAATCGTTATTATTTTCAAATTATTGTGAAATACAAAAACGAACCGCAACTGCAAGAGTTTTTGGAGCAATTGATGATGGAAACGCAAGAGATAGGTTCGAAGAAAATACTCATGACAATTGATATGGAACCACAACATTTCTTATAGAGGTGAAAAATGAAGAAAGTTATTTTTATGGGAACTCCTGAGTTTTCAACAGGTGTTTTAAAACGATTAATTGATGATGAAACAATTGAAGTGATTGCTGTTGTGACGCAACCAGACCGTGCAGTTGGGCGTAAGAAAATCATTACTCCGACTCCTGTGAAGGTAGTTGCATTAGACCATGATATTCCTGTCTACCAACCAGAAAAATTAAGTGGTTCGCAGGAGTTGGAAGCATTAATGCAACTAGATGCAGATTTGATTGTGACAGCTGCGTACGGTCAATTTTTGCCAACGAAGTTTTTAGAATTTCCTCGCTTTGGTGCGGTGAATGTTCATGCATCACTACTCCCGAAATATCGTGGTGGAGCGCCCATTCATTATGCGATTATGAACGGTGATAAAGAAACTGGCGTAACGATTATGCGTATGGTTGCCAAGATGGATGCCGGTGCGATTATTTCGCAACGTGCGATTTCGATTACTGGTGAAGATGATGTTGCTAGTATGTTTGAAAAATTAAGCGTCGTTGGAGCAGACTTACTAATCGAAACATTACCAGCGTTATTTGCTGGCGCGATTATGGAAGTAGAACAAGACGAAGCACTTGTATCGTTCTCTCCAAATATTTCAAGAGAGCAAGAGCAAATTAACTGGAATAAAACAGCGACTGAAGTAGATTGCTTCGTTCGAGGGTTGCGTCCATGGCCAACATCATTTACGGTTTTAAATGGGAATCGTGTGAAGATGTGGGGAGTTGCTTTAACGGATAAACAAACCGCTAAAGTGCCTGGAAGCTTGTTTGTAGATGGCGGACGTCTATATGTGGCTTGCGGTGGTGGAACAGTACTTGAAATAACACGTCTTCAACCGGCAGGAAAAGCGCAAATGGATGCGAAGGCGTTTATAAATGGATTTGCTGAATGGATGAAGAATGATGCGATTTTTGAGGGATTAAACCATGAGTAATGTACGTGATATTTGCGTAGAATTATTAACAAATGTAGAAAAAAATCAAGCATACTCGACGGTCGCGTTTCAAAATGTGTTGCAAAAACATAAATTGGATGGAAGAGATAGAGGATTATTAACGGAATTATTCTACGGTACGATTCAACGTAAATTGACATTAGACTTCTATTTAAAACCATATATTCAGAAACAAAAGAAAATGGAATTATGGGTTCTCAGTTTACTACGAATGACTGTATACCAAATGGCGTATCTTGACCGTGTTCCAGATCGCGCAGCCATTTATGAAGCAGTACAGATTGCTAAGAAACGCGGCCATCAGGGAATTGCCAAATTTGTTAACGGAGTTCTTAGAAACGTTCAGCGCGTTGGATTCGATAGAGTTTCTTCTATTAAAGATGAACAGGAACGCTTGAGTGTGGAATATAGTATGCCACGCTGGATTGTAGATTTATTATTTGAACAATATGTGGAAGAAGCTAGAGAAATTTTCCCAAGTTTAAATATTGCACCACATTTAAGCGCGCGTGTTCAAAATCCAAATATGTCGATTGAAGAAGTACAAACTCTTCTAAAAGAAGAAGGCGTAACGGTTCAGCCAAGTAAGTTGTCTCCTCGCGCATTTATTGTCGAGGAAGGGGATTTACTGCAATCAAAAGCATTCAAAGAGGGAATCATAACGGTTCAAGATGAGTCTTCCTCATTGGTGGCTCAAGTAGGAGGGTTGCACCCTGGAGATAAAGTGCTCGATACATGTGCTGCTCCTGGAGGGAAAACAACGCATTTTGCTAGCTATTTAGTAGCCAAAGAGGGTGGACTTGTAGAGGCGTTGGATTTGCATGAGAATAAATTGCGCAAGATTCATCAAAACGCCAAACGTCTAGGAGTGGAAGACAGAATTCATACTCATGCACTCGATGCTAGAAAAGCAGGAGAACTGTTTAAAAAAGAAAGTTTTGATGCAGTATTTGTAGATGCACCGTGTTCTGGTTTAGGCTTAATGCGCCGTAAACCGGATATAAAATATACAAAAAATAGTGAAGATTTAACAAAATTACAAATAATACAGTTGGAAATTTTAGCGTCAGTTGCTACAATGGTAAAGAACAGTGGAAAATTGATTTATTCAACTTGCACGATTAATAAAAGTGAGAATGAGGAAGTCGTTCTTAAATTTTTAGCTAATCATCCGGATTTTGAATTACAACCAATAGAAGAGTTTGGGTGTACTAATGAAAATCCGATGCTTACCATATTACCGCATGAATATCATACAGATGGTTTTTTTATTGCAAGAATGGTAAGAAAATAGATTCGCAACAGGAGGGGAAATATGGAGATAGCCATCAAGAGTGACGTCGGGCAAAGACGTACGTTAAACGAAGATGCTGCCGGATATTTTTTGAATACTCAAAACGTGCCAATGATTGTTGTGTGTGACGGAATTGGAGGGCATAATGCTGGGGATGTAGCTAGTGCTATGGCATTATCTCATTTGGGAAAACGTTGGGAAGAAGAAAGTATTACGGATATTGAAGCAGCCTACCAATGGCTCGTAAAAAATATTCAGGCTGAAAATGATCGTGTCTTTCAGAAAGCAAACCAATATCGTGAATTAGATGGGATGGGGACAACAATTGTTGCAGCGGTAATCATTGGAGATGAATTATTAGTAGCAAATGTTGGAGACAGTCGAGCTTATTTATATCGCAATTTTCAAATTAAAAAATTAACTGAAGACCATACACTCGTACAAGAATTGGTGAAATCTGGAGAGATTACTGAAGAGGAAGCAAAAAAACATCCTCAAAGAAATATTGTTACTCAGTCTTTGGGAATAACTTTGAATGTTCAAATTGATTTTGTACGTGTGACTTTAAAAAATGAGGATACGATTTTATTATGTTCAGACGGATTGTCTAACATGCTAGAAGATCAATATATAAAAGAAATATTAGGTAATTATTCTGATGTAAATACACAAGCTCAAAAGGCGGTCTTAGCTGCTAACGAAGCAGGTGGCCGGGATAATATTACCGTGGCGATTGCTAAACACTTGGTGAGAGAGGAGGTAGCATAATGTTTGAATTGGGGAAGACAATCGGAGGTCGGTATAAGATTCAATCTCATGTGGGAACTGGTGGTATGGCCACAGTGTATTTGGCAAGAGATTTAATTTTAGAGCGACCTGTTGCTGTGAAAGTATTACGATTTGATTTTCATTCAAATGAAGCGGCAATGAGACGTTTTCAAAGAGAGGCTCAATCGGCAACTCAATTAGTTCATCCTAATATTGTAGGAGTTTATGATGTAGGAGAAGAAAATGGGACCCATTATATTGTGATGGAATACGTCGAAGGAACCGATTTGAAAGAATATATTCGAGAAAGAGGGCCTCTACCACCAAGAGAAGCAGTGCGTATTATGACACAAATTGTTTCTGCTATAGAGGTGGCTCATCAAAATAGAATTATTCATCGCGATATTAAGCCTCAAAATATTTTGATTGATAAACATGGTGATGTTAAAATTACAGATTTTGGGATTGCGATTGCATTATCGGAGACTTCGCTTACTCAAACAAATACGTTATTAGGATCTGTTCATTATTTATCTCCGGAACAAGCTAGAGGCGGAATGGCTACGATTCGAAGTGATATATATGCTCTTGGAATTGTTCTGTATGAATTGTTAGTTGGTGAGGTTCCATTTGAAGGGGAGTCTGCTGTATCAATTGCCCTAAAACATTTTCAAGAACCACTTCCGCGAATTTCATTAATGTTACCAACAGTTCCTCAAAGCTTGGAAAATGTAGTTCTTAAGGCAACTGCAAAAGAACCTTTGGATCGTTATAATAGTTGTGAAGAGATGCTGGAAGATTTACAAACTTGCTTGAATCCTGAAAGGCTTAATGAACCGATGTTTAAACCAACTACATTGAATCAGGAAACAAAAGTTTTACAACCGATTGCTACAGGAGCCATACCTCGAAAGATCCCAACTTCGAGTAAAGAAGTTCCTGAAATTCAATTTGATGAAGAAAAGAAGCCTATTACTCAAGAACCAAAGAAAAAAAGAAGAAAATGGCCTTGGATTTTACTGCTGCTACTAACCCTTATTGGAGTAACTGCAATTTTTGTTTATATTCAATCTGCACCTAAAGAGATTACTATTCCGGATTTGAGTAAGTACACGGAAGCTGAAGCAAAAGTAAAATTGGCAGATTTGAATTTGGAAATTTCTGATGTTCAAAAAGTTAAATCAGATACCGTGGAAGAAGGAAAAGTGGTTGAAACTAATCCTAAATCCGGAAGTAAGGTTAGAGAAAAATCAAAAGTAGTTTTAAAAGTTAGTGCTGGGAAAGATACGGTGACGATAGGAAACTACGTTGGTAGTACGTTTGAGAAAGCAAAAGATGAACTTCAAAAATTAGGAATTGCTGTAGAAAAGAAAGAAATCTTTTCAGAAACCGTTGAAGCTGGTAAAGTCATCGAACAAAGTGTAGCAAAAGACCAAAAAGTTGTTGCTAAGGAAATAAAGATGGTATTGACTGTTTCTAAAGGAAAAGAACCTGTGAATTTGGTCAACTTAAAAGGGTATACCCGTTCTGGAGTCCAAGAATACGCTAAACAGAATGGATTAAAACTTAAAATTACTGAAGAAAATAGTAATGAAACAGAAGATACGGTTATTAAACAGTCGCCAGCAGAAGGAACTGCTTTAAAGCAAGGAGATACTTTAACGGTTGTTATTTCAAAAGGAAAAGGAAAAAGAGTAGTTAGTCGTAAGTTTACCATTCCTTATGAAGAAAAGCACCAAGCGAATAATGGAAATCATGCTTCAACTCAAGAGAAACAACCAAATACAGTCGAAGTTTTTATTCAGGATGCTAATAATAATATAAATACGGCATATCGATTGTTTAAAATAACGGAGACAACAACCATTAGTATTGATTTTAACTTCAATAGCGAAGTAAATAACGGTAAATATATTATTAAAAAAGATGGTGTAACGATTGATACTGGTGTTGTTCAGTAATAGATTATAAGAGAGACAGAGTCCAGTTTTTTATGACTTAGACTCTGTTTTCTTTTTAATAAAAATATATTAAAAAAAATTATGTCCATTTTAGTTGCAAACCAAAACTGATTATGATAAATTAATATCACTGTTAAGCGAACGTTC
>NZ_DBHISP010000021.1:0-16845 GCF_057274575.1 Granulicatella sp.
ACATAGCCAATTTTTTCTTTAATCGCAAGTCGATTTGCTGAAAGTTCTTGTCCATCGACAAAAATTTCGCCACTTGTTGGATTGATGACACTTACTAGGGATTTAATGGTTGTTGATTTTCCTGCACCATTATGTCCAATCAGTCCGATGATTTTTCCACTTTCAATCGTTAAATTGAGTCCATCTAAAGCGACTGTTTGTCCATATATTTTTGAAACATTTTTAAATTCAATCATGTAAATTCCTCCTTATGCCCCTGTTTATCTCTATTATATAACTAGAATCCGCATAAAAAAAGAAATTTTCTTGCCTTGAAAGAGAACTTTTTTGCTAAAAAGCTTTACATTCGATTACTACGAATCCTTACGGATATCTTCATAATAGTGGTAATAGAGCACCGGTTCGAGCCTATGGTCTCTCACCTTTAAAACCATCCCTCATTACCACTATTATAGAATCCATATGATTCTTCGTAATCTTAATGAGTGCTTCTATTTTTATATTTCTTCAAAATTTTTAAAATGTTTATTTTACACTACAAAATAATAAATTTCCTAAATTTATCATGATTAAAAAGAGGTTTTATGCTAAAATACTCTTGATAAGAAAGCGTTTTATAATTTTAGAAGTAGTATAACTGACAAAAATATTTATAAAAGGTAGGTGAATAAAAATGTATCGTTATGTTATCTCTGTCATCTTACTACTAGCTTTAATTCTCGCAAAAATCTTTTTAAAAGAAGATAAAAAAATAACCCAAAACAAAGAATCACAGGGTATTTGGATGCTAGCAAAAAAAGATACCTTTGCCTATGTTTTTAGGCATACAACTATCGTTGATGTTATTTGATTTATTTGAATTTTTGGAAGAGAATGGTGTAAAAAAATATATGTTGGTGCTCAATTATTTGCTACAGTGACACGAGAAATAAACAGAGCATCTCCTCACGGAACTTATCTATTCGCTTGTGAATAGAATTAAGTAAACACTACAAGTTTAAGAGCTTATAATTTAACAAAGGCAGATAGTATAGTACAAACTTTAATCGGACTTATTGCAACGGTTGCTTTTGCATAGTCCGTATGCGTTAGTAACGGGAATTACTCAATTGGGGTGGTAATAATGTTAAAAAAAATAAAAGATTCATATAATTTTTCGGTTCCTGTTTTAAGTCTTACGATTTTTTTGAAGTTTTCACTTGATATTTTTTATGATATTTTTTATGGTGAAAGCTTTGGTGATAGTATTTCTTTTGAACGAACAATGTTACTTACTTTATTTATTTGTATGGGTATTCACATTTATAAAAATATGAACAACCACCCTGAATAGGGTGGTTGTTCTTCTTATGTTTTGTTTACTTAGATTTTGAAAACCGACAAGCAAATGAAATTTCAAAAATGGAAGTTTAATTGCTTTTGGTTGTATGGGCGGAGTAAGCTCCTAAATAGTGCCATTAAAATTAATTATACTGATAAAAAACTGAAAAAAAAGACTGTTAAAAAGAAAAAACAGGAATATAATTGATATATACATAAAAACAAAATAAAAGGTCGTTTTAATCGGGACTGACCCAAAAAAGTGAGAATTTAATAAAAACACCCTAGGGCTACTGTCTCCGGTATTCAACCGGAGACAGGTAGTCCAATTTTTATTGGATTTTTTCATTCTCATTTACGGAGATCAGTGCCCTAAAAAGCAAGTTTTTTCTTTTTATATCAATACTTATAGACTGTTTTTAAAACCGTAGTTGATTGTATATAGTATCAAGATAAGAAGAAAAAATTCCTAAAGGAATTTTTTTAAACAAAAACCACCCTAAAAAAAGGGTGGTTTTTGAATTATTTTTTTAAATAATAAAAGTTAACTAAACACCGACAATTAAAAATCAAACCTCATTTTTTTATCATCAATCACTAAATTTATCTCTTGGATTTTTCCATAAAAACAAATATAAAAAATATCCTATCCATATAGCAAAAAAAACCATACGAAAATGAGGATTAAATAAAACTGAAGAATCGTAAAAAGAATAGCCTAAAAACACGTACACTATAATTCCCATAATTCTTGATGATTTTTTAAAAGAGTAAACTGCTTTTTTAAACACTATTGCCACCCCACTGCTGTAATAGAAAGTAAGAGGAATGAAGGATTGGCATTCAAAACATATCCATTAGGAGTTAATTCAACATAAGGTTCTATTTTTGCTTCTTCTTCTCTTGTTAATTGTCTTTCTTCTAATTTTACAATTTCATAAGTTTCTTCATCTGCATAAACACTAGTAGTTAAAACACTCATACCAACTACGTTACCTAAAACCAAAAACGTAAACAACATTACTATTCTTTTTATCCAGTTTTTTTAACATTGTGAAAACCTCCTTGATTTTTATTTTATTTTTATGTATATACTAATTTTACTCCTCATTTTTTGTTTTTGATAGTCTTTTTTTTTTCATATTCTGTAGCAGTATAATTAATTTTTACAGTACTAAATTAGGGGCTTGCTCCGCCCCTATAACCCCGAGTAAGCGTGCGACGCTTGATTCGACCTCTAGCAATTAAAATTCCAAATAATCAAAAATCGCATAACAACAATGTTTATTAAGTACTCAAAACCGAGTACTCGGGCTATTTTTTGCTATCATCCAAACACCTTGTGCTGCAAGGTCTAGCACATAATGTTCTAGCAGTTTCCCTTATGCTTTGCACAAAATTTAACTTGAATTTTAACGTGGTTCCATTGAACGTATTTGTGTTTTAAATGCGACTGAATAAAAAATACCCTTTCCGATTTTAAAAATGTGAAGTGCACCCCAAAAGTTAGACACAAAATCTAACTTTTGGGGTGCACTTCACATTCTGATGGCTTTTTGTTTACTAATTATTCATTTTCTTCGTCAACTAATTGTTGCGCAAAGTCTTTCATATTGCCTTTGATGGCTTCATCTGAAAGAGATGCAGTTGGATTTTCTGTTGCAGCTGTTTCAGCAGTTGCCTCAGTCACCTCTTCTGTTGTTTCTTCTTCGCGGTCTACAATCGCTAATGAACTTACAATCGCATCTTGATCGAGACGCATCATACGAACTCCAAGTGCGCCACGGCCTGTTTGAGACACGTCTTCGGCATGGAATCTGATAATAATCCCTTTATTCGTCATGATAAGTAAGTCTTCGTCTCCAGTTACGGTACGTAGGCAGACAAGTGGTCCGTTTTTCTCAGTAATACGAAGTGTACGAACCCCTTTACCGCCGCGGCCTTTCAATGCGTATTCGATTGCAGCTGTACGTTTTCCGTATCCTTTTTCACTCACAACTAATACTTCATTATCAGGAGTTAAAATATCCATTCCAATCACATAGTCACCATCACGTAGAGAAACCCCACGAACACCTGAAGCTGTACGACCCATCGCACGAACTTTATCTTCATGGAAGCTTACGGCGTTACCGTGATAAGTTCCAAGGATAATGCCGTCATTTCCGCTTGTGACTACTACACGAATCAATTCATCATCTTCGCGTAATTGGATGGCACGTAGACCATTTGTACGGATATTCTTGAATTCTGATAGACGGACACGTTTCACTGTTCCACGTAAAGTAGTGAAGAACAAATAACGTTCTGTTTCGTCAGATTCTGGAACACTGATAATCGCTTGGATTTTCTCAGCTGAATCAATGTTTAATAAGTTGATAACTGGTAATCCTTTTGCTGTACGGCTATATTCAGGAATTTCATATCCTTTTGCTTGGTAAACTTTCCCTGTATTCGTAAAGAAGAGGAGTGAATCATGTGTTGAACATGAAATCATGTTTTCCACGTAGTCATCATCATGGACGCTCATTCCTTGAACTCCACGTCCTCCACGGCGTTGTGCCTTGAATTCAGTGTTGGCAAGACGTTTGATATATCCATTCTTCGTTAATGTAATCACGACATCTTCTTGTTCGATTAAATCTTCATCTTCAAGGCTTAATGCTTCTCCGACTAATAATTCTGTACGACGAGGATTGTCGAAACGTTGTTGGATTTCAAGAAGTTCTTGTTCGATGATTTCGTAACGAAGTTCTTCGCTCGCTAATACTTTTTCTAAGTATTGAATCGTTGCTTGTAATTCGTTGTATTCTGCATCGATTTTCTCGCGTTCTAATCCTGTTAAACGAACCATACGCATATCAAGGATCGCTTGTGCTTGTTTATCGCTTAAGCCGTATTCATTCATGAAGCGGTCTTTAGCGATATCTCCACTAGCTGAACTTCTTAAGATGGCCACAATCGCATCGATATGATCTAAGGCGATTTGTAACCCTTCTAAAATATGAGCGCGGTCTTCCGCTTTTTTCTTATCGAATAAGCTACGACGACGAACGACTTCTTCTTGGTGATCTAAGTAATGGCGTAAAATTTCTTTTAAGCTCAATACTTTTGGCTCTTGATTGACAATCGCAAGCATATTGAATCCGAAGTTTGATTGTAATGGTGTTAATTTGTATAAATTATTTAATACAACAGATGCTGAAACATCACGACGTACTTCAATCACGACACGCATTCCAACACGGTCAGATTCATCGTTTAAGTAAGTAATGCCTTCGATTTTCTTCTCGTGGTGTAATTGTGCGATACGTTCTACTAAACGCGCTTTATTTACCATATATGGTAATTCAGTGATGATGATGCGTTCTTTTCCGTTTTTCAATTCTTCGATTTGTACGCGTCCACGAACCGTAATCGATCCGCGTCCTGTTTCGTACGCACGACGAATTCCAGATTTACCTAAGACAATTCCTCCAGTTGGAAAGTCAGGTCCAGGGAGAGCTTCCATCAACTCAGTAGTGGTTACATCAGGGTTCTTCATTAATAAGTGAAGAGCAGAGATGACTTCCGCCAAGTTATGTGGTGGAATATTTGTTGCCATCCCAACCGCAATCCCTGTTGCACCGTTTACTAATAAGTTTGGAATACGTGCTGGTAATACTTCCGGTTCATGTTCTGTTGAATCGTAGTTATCACGGAAATTAATAGTATCTTTGTTAATATCGCGAAGCATTTCAAGAGCAATTTTACTCATACGAGCCTCTGTATAACGCATCGCAGCAGCTCCGTCCCCATCGACAGAACCAAAGTTACCGTGACCATCAATTAATGGGTAACGGTATGAGAAATCTTGTGCCATACGAACCATGGCATCGTAAATTGCAGAGTCACCGTGTGGGTGATATTTACCCATTACGTCTCCGACAATACGCGCAGATTTTTTATGCGGTTTGTCCGGTGTTACTCCAAGTTCACTCATTCCATATAGAATACGACGGTGCACTGGTTTTAATCCATCGCGCACATCTGGTAGGGCACGCGATACAATAACACTCATCGAATACTCTAGAAATGATTTACGCATCGTTTGTACTAAATCAGTTGATTCAAAAGTTTCTTCAAAGTGTTTCACTTCTTCAGACATAATTCGTCTCCTTTTCTATTCTTCTCTTCAAATTCGATTACTGGATTAGATATCTAAATCTTCCATATTGATGTATTTCGCATTGCTTTCAATGAATTCACGACGTGGTTCTACACGGTCGCCCATCAAGATATCTAAAATTTGATCCGCTTCTGCAGCATCTTCCACAGATACTTGTAACATTGAACGGTTTTCAGGGTTCATGGTTGTTTCCCATAATTGTTCCGCATCCATTTCCCCAAGACCTTTGTATCGTGATAATTGTGGTTTTGGATGTGCTGGTAATTCTTTTAGTTTCGCTTCTAACTCTTCATCATTTTGAATGTAGTATTCATTTTTCCCTTGTTTCAATTTGTAAAGAGGTGGTTGTGCGATGTAAATATATCCAGCTTCCACTGCAGGGCGCATATAACGATAGAAAAGAGTAATGAGCAATGTACGGATGTGACTTCCATCGACATCGGCATCGGTCATGATGACTAATTTTTGGTAACGAGCTTTCGATAAATCAAAATCTCCACCAAAACCAGTTCCCATCGCTGTAAAGAGCGAACGAATTTCTTCGTTGGCTAAAATTTTATCGAGTGTTGCTTTTTCAACATTCAAAATTTTCCCGCGGATTGGTAAAATCGCTTGGAAATGACGTGAACGTCCTTGTTTTGCTGACCCACCCGCAGAATCTCCTTCGACGATGAATAATTCAGTAATCGTTGGGTCATTACTTGAGCAGTCTGCTAATTTCCCTGGTAAGTTTGAAATTTCTAAACCAGATTTCTTACGAGTCACTTCACGGGCACGTTTTGCAGCAAGACGCGCTTTCGAAGCTAAAATCCCTTTTTCGACAATCTTACGTGCCACTTGAGGATTTTCCATTAAGAATTTATCGAAGTGTGTAGAAAACAGGCGGTCTGTAATCGTTCGAGCTTCAGAGTTTCCTAATTTCGTTTTCGTTTGTCCTTCGAACTGTGGATCAGGGTGTTTGATAGAAACAACGGCTGTTAAACCTTCACGGACATCTTCACCGCTTAGTTTCTCTTCATTTTCTTTCATCAATTTTTGACGACGCGCGTAATCATTAATCACACGTGTTAAGGCCGTCTTCATCCCTGATTCGTGAGTACCACCTTCATAAGTGTGGATATTATTCGTAAAACTGAGAAGGTTTGTATGGTATCCAGAAGTGTATTGCATTGCAACTTCTACTTGAATGCCATCTTGTTCTCCTTCTACGTAAATTGGCTCTTCGAATAACACTTGTTTTGATTTATTCAAGTGTTCGACATAGCTCTTAATCCCGCCTTCGTAGCAAAAAGATTTTTTCACTGGCTCTTCTTCGCGGAAATCCGTAATCGTTAATTTTAATCCTTTATTCAAGAACGCTAATTCACGCACACGGTTGGCTAATTTATCAAATTCAAAGACAGTTGTTTCTTGGAAAATTTCAGAGTCTGGTACAAAGTATACGCTTGTACCATGTTTATCGGTTGTCCCAATAATTTTTAAATCTTCTAATACAGCACCACGGCTATAGGATTGCTCGTAAATATTACCATCTTTAAAGACTTGAACGGTTAAATCTGTTGAAAGAGCATTTACAACAGAAGCCCCAACCCCGTGAAGACCCCCAGAAACTTTATAGCCTCCGCCGCCGAATTTACCACCGGCGTGAAGCACTGTAAATACCGTTTCTACGGCAGGACGACCTGTTTTTTCTTGAATATCAACTGGAATCCCACGACCATCATCGGTTACACGAATATGGTTTTCTTTAGTGATTTCAATTTCAATATGAGTGGCAAATCCTGCTAAAGCCTCATCAATCGAATTATCCACGATTTCCCAAACAAGGTGGTGCAACCCGGCACTACTTGTTGAACCAATATACATCCCAGGACGTTTACGAACAGCTTCGAGTCCTTCTAATACTTGAATCTGACTGGCATCATATTGCGCAGCTAATTCAGCTTTGTTTTCTTCTGTCATATGCTAATTCTCACTCTCCGTTTTTAAAATAGTTCCTTTTTCAATCGGTATTACGACCGGTTCATTAATAAATTGTTGCTTAATCCCATCCAGGCTTGTTGTGGTAATAAAGGTTTGAACTTTATTTTCAATCGCCTTAATCAGATGAGTTTGTCTGTCATCATCGAGTTCAGAAAGTACATCATCTAACAATAGAAGAGGATACTCGCCTGTCGATAATTTCATCAATTCGATTTCCGCAAGCTTTAAACTCAGAACGGTCGAACGTTGCTGTCCTTGCGAACCGTACGTTTGAACCGGAATCTCGTTCAAATAAAAAATCAAATCGTCACGGTGCGGTCCAATCAGCGTTGTGGCTTGATCCGCCTCACGAGTTTGATTCTTCTTGAATTGATCGATATAGATTTCTTTCATTTGCGAAGGAGTCAGTCCGTCCTCCAGAGGAATCGTTGCTTGATACGAAACCGAGAATTTCTCACGACCAAGCGATAACTGATCATGAATCGGAATGGCTAAAGCCTCCAATTGCTTCATAAAATCGAGACGATGAAAGACGATTTTACTAGCTAACTCGCTTAACATCTCGCTTAAAACCTCTAAGTATTCGTCCGGTTGCTTTTTCTTAATGGCTAGCTGTTTCAAATACGTATTGCGTTGTTTTAAGACGCGATTATATTCCACTAAATCATAGAGGTAGAGGGAACTCATTTGTCCAAGTTCCATATCCACGAATTTACGTCTATTTTGCGGAGACCCTTTGACAAGCGTGAGGTTCTCTGGGGCAAAGAGGATGACATTTAAGTTTCCAAGGTAGGAACTCAGTCGTTTTTGCTCCAAATAATTCACTTTCGCGATTTTTCCTTTTTTAGAAAATTGCAATTCTAAATTCGTCTTTGTCGCTGTTTTTTCAACGGTCCCTTTAATTGTCGCAAAGTCTTTTTTCCATCCAATCAGTTCTTTGTCGTTTGTAGTGCGGTGGCTCTTTGTCATCGCCAAGGCATAAATCGACTCCATCAGGTTGGTTTTGCCCTGTGCATTTTCACCAATAAAAACATGCACACCCTCTGTAAACTCTAGTTGGACAGATTCATAATTACGAAAATTTTGTAATTGTAAATTAGTCAGCTTCATGCGTCATGTGTGTTCAAATCATTTTCATCCGATTTCATTTCTTTCACAATAAAAATACCCTCATCAGGTATTTCGACACGTGTATTCGGATATAATTTTCTACCACGTCGATTTTCTAACTCTCCATCTACAAAAACTGTATATTCTTGCAGGTACCATTTTGCTTGTCCGCCCGTTGTAATGACGTCAATATGTTTTAAAAATTGCCCTAATGTAATGTACTCATCAGAGATCGATACGATAGTTGTCATGAACTTCCTCTTTTCTAATGGATATTGGTGAGAACTCCATTAAACTCATGCATGCTCACATATTTTTAAGTAGAATAACTCTAGATTATTATACATTTTTTATAAGCTTTTCGCAAAGAAATTGCAAATTTTAGGGGGTTATTTCAATTTTGAGGCAAAAACATCAAAAAAGCCTAAAAAAACAAAAAACAAAATTTACTAGGATTTTTTCAAAATTTTAGATTTTTGGAGCTAAAATCTCCCCAAAATCGTGCTGCCCAAAATTCACTTATAAGTGAATTTCGGGAAATTGAGCAGATGAGGGTTGAAATATATGCTATACTATTGATAAATAAAGTATTTCGAGGATTCTAATATGAATATTGAGTCATTAAAAAGAGAATTAGAGGAAGAAATTCAACATAGAAATTACGATTCATTGGTTTATAAATTGTTTGATGAATCGAATACCACGCCTTTTGCAGTACATCTTTTCTATAAAAATCATTTATTTATGGTGAATAGTAGAGATGATAGATCTTATGTTTTAGGAAAGACATTTGAATTTACAAATTTCATTGATGCAAAAGAGAAGTTTTTCAATATTTTAGACTTTATTGTTCGAGAAGGTCGTAGAGAGGTAGCTAAACGCGGAAGTTATATGTATCCTTCTCCATTATGGGATGATTATAAAAACTAAGAATCAAAAAGGAATTAGGCAGTATTCACTGCTTAATTCCTTTTTCTATGAATAAAAAAACTCGAGCCTTCAAAACGAAAGCTCGAGTGAAAGTTTGATTCTCTATGATTACCCGTTGAATGTACGAACAGGTGTCACTAATTGAATGAAGCTATGTGGAATACCAGAGTGGTCTTCTTTTAGTTTCAATGTGAATGGACGGTTTGCTTCTAAGAAGTTGATCACGGCTTCTGAAGAACCGAATAATTTCAACGCTTCTTTTAAGTAGTCTGGGTTGAATGAAATTTCAAGTGGAGCTCCTTCGAAGTTTTCCACAGCGATTTCTTCTTCAACCGTACCCACTTCAGGAGATTTCCCTGTTAATAGAATCCGTTCCGATGAAAGTGTTAATGTCGCAATATTGTTTTTATCGGTATGTGACATTAATGAAGCACGTTCTACAGCTGCTACAAGTTCACTTGCAACGACTGTAATGGAAGTGTTCGCTCCGTCGTTAATTAAACGATCTGTATCAGGGTACATTCCTTCTAATAAACGAGAGTAGAAGGATAATGTTTCTGTTTGGAACAAGATTTGATTATCTGTAATCGCAAAATCTATTGTTTCTAATCCATCGATAATACGAGATAATTCTAATAATATTTTACCAGGTAATGTCATTTCAAAAGTCAATGCATCACTTCCAGCTGGCATTTGTAGTGGAATGATCCGTTGGCTTAAACGGTGAGAGTCCGTTGCGACTGCTTTTAATTGGTTGTCTTTAATCACCATATGAATCCCTGTTAAGATTGGACGAGATTCTGCAGTTGAAACGGCAACGGCTGTTTGTACAATCACTTGTCTAAATAATGGTACAGGAATGGTAATCACATGATTTTTTTCGATTTCAGGTAATTGTGGATAATCCACTGCAGATAAACCATTTAATGTAAATGATGCACTACCTGCTGTAATCGTTGCTTGTAATTGATCGTTTGTTTCGATAGAGAAGAGATTTAAAGGTAATTTTTTAACGATTTCTCCAAAGAAACGAGCAGGAAGAACGATGCTACCTGGTTCTTGGACTGTTAATTGTAATTCTTCGTCTTCGATTGGTAAGAATACTTCGATAGAAACTTCTGAATCACTACCTGTTAATGTTAATCCTTCTTCACTTGCAACTAATTTAATCCCAGTTAAAATTGGAATCGTTGTTTTTGATGGAATCGCACGTTGAACATCGACTAGATTTTTTAAAAATCCTTGTCTGTTTACTGAAAATTTCATAACTTCCTCCTTTTGGATGTCCTTTTATATTTAATTTATTTATAAAAAAATAGTAATAGTAGTAGGAGCTGTGTATTCTGTGGAAAAGTGAAGAATCCCTACAGCTCTTTCATTTTTGATTGTGGATAAGTATTGTGGATAAATAGCTTGAATTTTTTGAGTTATCCACCGATTACTGATGAAGCAATCCTTTAATTTCATTAATGACTTGAGTTGTTTCACTATTTTCTTTTACTTCTAAGCTGATTTTTTCATAAGCATGAAGAACGGTTGAATGGTCTCTACCAAAGTCAGATCCAATTTTTTGTAAAGAACTTCCTGTTAATTCACGTGAAAGATACATGGCGATTTGACGAGGTTGAACCATTGTTTTCGTTCTCTTTTTCCCTTTAATATCTTCAACAGTAATATTGTAATATTTGGCAACAGCACTTTGAATATCATGAATCGATAGTAATCTTTCTTTACCACCTGGTAGGAGATTTTTCAAAGCTTCTGCGGCTAAATCTGTTGAAATATCTTCGCCAACCATCACGGAATAGGCTTGAAGACGCATTAGGGCCCCTTCCAACTCACGTACGTTTGATTGAATATGTCCTGCCACATAGCTTAGTACATCGATTGGAATATTAAATCCAAGGGATTGTGCTTTATTTTGTAAAATCGCAATCCGAGTTTCTAAGTCCGGTGGAGTAATATCCACAGGAAGACCAGAAACGAAACGAGAAACAAGTCTTTCTTGAAGAGCTTTGATTTCTGTTGGTTGTCGGTCACTAGTAAGTACGATTTGTTTTTGGTTATTGAATAAAGCATTAAAAGTATGGAAGAATTCCTCTTGCGTTGCTTCTTTTGCAGCTAAAAATTGAATATCATCGACCAGTAAAATATCCACATTGCGATAACGATTGCGGAATTCTTGTGGTGTCTTTGATCCAATGGAAGCAATCATTTCATTCATAAACTCTTCACTGGTTACATATTTAACGCGTGCTGTTGGATGATTCTTCTTATAATCATTCCCAATCGCTTGCATTAAATGCGTTTTTCCAAGACCTACACCCCCATAGAAAAAGAGTGGGTTATAAGCCGTTCCAGGGTTTTCCGCTACATATCGAGCAGCAGCCGTAGCCATTTGGTTCCCTTTCCCGATAATGAATGTATCAAATGTGTATTTTGGATTTAAATGAGAATCTTCTTCAATCGCAGTTGGAGAAGGATGACTTAATCCAGTCGTCTGTTTTTCTTCTATATTAATGTTGTTTGATTGAAAAGAAGAAACGGATGGTTCGAAATCAGACTCTGGTGTAATAAATCTAGGTTCGAATGATTGTCTGAAATAGTCATATCCAAATTCAATAATGTCTCTTAATAAATTATCTTGCCAGTATCTAGCAAACGTTTGAGAAGGGACTTTAATGTAAAGAATATTTTTTTCAATACGAACCGGTTCAGCAGGTTTTATCCAATGATTAAATGTAAACTCAGAATTTGTTTTTTCAAATTGTTCTAATAATATATCCCAAAAATCTTGAATGGAATTCATAATGCACCTCCTTATAATTCTAAAGATTCTAATCCAGTTAACAGTTTACCATCTTTCCATGGAGTTTTCCACAATTGAATGGAGAAAAGCACAATAAATCAAAGTTTTTAATAAAATTATCCACAAAAATGTGGATAATTGATAAAAATAATAGCGAATAAACAGAGTTATACACAGAAAAATATAAGTTATTCACAGCTGTTTTTATTGATATAAAGAGATTTTAATAATTTATCCACCATTTGTGGATAGACTTATACAAACAGTTTGTTATTTTGTGGATAAGTTGTTGAAAAATAGTGGATGAAGAGTTATTTTTAAAAAAAGATTTCCACTATGATTGTTGATAACTAAAAAAATCGATACAAAAAGACAGTTATTTGTAGAAATTTTTGGAGACATTATGGTATGATACTTCAGTATTTAGCCATTAGATAGTTTATATTGACAATTCAATATTTTATATTTATAATGTACTAGACTGTCTAGGGAGACTAGATATTTCATTTACAGTAGGAGGTGCACATCGAATGAAAAGAACATATCAACCAAGCAAACGTAAACGTCAAAAAGTTCACGGATTCCGTAAACGCATGAGTACAAAAAATGGCCGTAGAGTATTAGCAAGCAGACGCCGTAAAGGTAGAAAAGTTTTAGCAGCTTAGATCACTGAACGTCTCAGTGGTCTTTTTTTTTAAAAAAACATTTCGAGTGACTGGAGATATTCAAGTAGATGAAAAAATCGTATCGAGTGAAAAAAGATCGTGAATTTCAGCAGGTATTCCATAAAGGAAAATCTACAGCTAATCGACAATTTGTTATTTATCAGTTCAATAAGGAAGCTCAAGCGCATTTTCGTGTGGGGATTTCAGTTAGTAAAAAACTTGGAAATGCGGTGACACGGAATCGTCTCAAAAGAAGAATCCGTCATATTCTTATGGAACTGGATGATCAATTAACGCAAAATGTAGATTTTATCGTCATTGCTCGATCGCCCATCGTACAAATGTCTTATCAAGAAATGAAAAGCAGTATGATACATGTTTTAAAATTAGCTACATTATTACCTAAAAATTAAGATTCTTATTATAGGTAGGAATCATTGAAAATTAAATATTCTAAAAGGTGGGACTTTTCAGTGAAGAAAAAAAGTCAATTGATTTTATCATTAGCAGTTTTAACTTTATTTTTAGCGGCCTGTGGAACTTCTCCTGTTACGGAGTCTAGTACAGGTTTTTGGGATAGAATTGTTCTTTATAATTTATCTCAATTTATTATTTGGTTATCTGAATTATTTGGAGGAAGCTACGGGTTAGGAATTATCTTCTTTACGATTATTACTCGTTTGATCATGGTTCCTTTAATGCACTTCCAATATCAAAGCACACGTAAACAAGCAGTTCTTCAACCAGAAATTAAAGCTTTACGTGAAAAATACTCTGCTAGAGATCGTGCAACACAAGAAATGCTTCAAGCAGAAATGAATGCTTTATATGAACGTGAAGGAATCAATCAATATGCTGGTTGTTTACCATTATTAATTCAATTACCAGTAATGATGGCCTTATATCAAGCGATTAGCCGTACAGAAGTTTTAAAAACAGGACATTTCTTATGGTTCCAATTAGACCAACCAGATCCATACTTTATCTTGCCAGTATTAGCTGCTGTGACAACATTAATCACAAGTTGGTTATCTATGAAAATGCAAGATACTGGTGGAGCAGGTAAAGCGATGATGTATATTATGCCAGTGATGATTTTATTTATGTCACTTGGTTTATCAAGTGCTTTATCCCTTTATTGGGTGATCGGAAACATATTTATGGTAGGTCAAACTTTACTATTAAATAATCCATTCAAATTCCAAGAAGAACAAAAAGCGATTATCGCTGAGAAAAAACGTCGTGAAAAGGCGCTTGAAAAAGCAAAGAGAAGACACGGAAAATAATTCTTATATAGAAATCTTGTTGAAATGTCTCAATCATGAGATAATAACAATGATTTTTAAAGAGTAGGAGAGTTTACGATGACAAATACTATTAAAGTAACGGATACTTCAGTAGAAAAAGCGATTCAAAAAGGATTACGTCAATTAGGATTAACCCAAGAAGAAGTAGTTGTTGAAGTGATAACTGAAGGTAAAAAAGGATTGTTTGGCTTTGGCCAAAAAGACGCAATGGTTGCTTTAACTCCAGTTGTTAAAGAAGAAGTTGTGGAAGAAGTTTCTACACCAGCAGTAGAAAAAGCGGTTGAAGAAGTAGTAGTATCTGAAGATGAATCTTTCGAGGAAGATTTTGAAGATGATTTCGAAGACGAAGAAGATGTTGAAGGTTCTGAGAATGAAGAAACAACCGTAGACCGTTTAGAAGAAGCGGCTCATGTAACAAAAGCGTACTTAGAAGGAATTGCGAATACTTATGGTGCAGAAGCAACTGTAACGGTTGAAGTGCGTCGTGATCGTATGACATTTGTATTTGATACAGACAAACAAGGTCTTTTAATCGGTAAACATGGAAAAATTTTAAATGCGTTACAAGTATTAGCGCAAGTTTCGGTCCATCGTTTTGTTAAAGGAAGAATTTCTGTTCAAGTAGATGTTGGTGATTACCGTCAACGCCGTAGTGAAACATTACAACAAATTGCGGAAAGAACAGCTCGTAAAGTATTAAAAACGAAACAACCTGTTTACTTAGAACCACTACCAGCGTATGAAAGAAAACAAATTCATGCTGCATTAAGCAAAAACAAACGTATTTCAACGCATTCTGAGGGGAAAGAACCTCATCGTTACTTAGTTGTTGAGATTGCTGAATAGAAAATAATGAAAGCTTATGACTGTTTCAGTCATAAGCTTTTTTTATATCCAATGAAAGTTAATAAAACATATTTCCAAAAATGTCTCTATAACAATAATTTTATGAATAATAGATAGGTAATAAAAAGTATTAGGATGAAATAAAGTATAAATATTTTGTGAAAACGAAATATTTCAATCACAAAAAAAGAAATATTCCTATAAATACCATCTAAAGTTAAGTTTTTCTTTTGGATAAATTGGAAAATAAAGGTATAATAAAAAATAAATATAGGGAGTATATATTTAATAAAAAAATGAGGAGATATTATGGACATTCAAATTTTTGTGAATCGACGAAAAGAATTAGGTTTATCTCAAATTGAATTGAGTGAGGGTATTTGTACGCAAGCAACACTAAGTCGATTCGAAAATCACGGTCAAATTCCATCCATGAAGATATTGACCTTACTTTGTAAAAAACTACATATGGATGTAGGGGAGTTATTTCCATCTGTAGCAATCAAAGATTCAGTTATAAACAAAAAACTGGATAAAATAGAATTTCATATTGTAAATATGGAATATGAAGAAGCTGAAGAATTAATTCATAGTATAAATGCAGCTCATTTAACCACTCAGCAACTATGGAGATATTTATACTTAAAAGGCTTCACGCAAACATTATTACATAAAGAAAGTACGGATAGCTTTTTCTACTTCAATCAATTATTAGCAGACCATTCTGATGTGGATAATAAATATATTTTCTTAGCGTATACGGGAATTGGACTTATTTATATGAATCAGGGAGACTATGATAAGGCTGAATACTTCTTTGAAAAAGCCATCCACCAAATCGATAATCATACAATTGAATCTATTGAAGATGTATGTCGTGTATTAACGGTTCTATACTATGGTGGAACTTTCTATGCGAAAATTAAAGAATATGATACTAGTGATGTCCTACTAAAACGTGGAATTACAATCTGTAGTGAAAATCATGTCACTTACTATTTAGCTCGCATCAAATATTTACAAGCAGAGAACGCTTATGTGAATGACTCCTCAAGTGAAGAAGTAAAAGAATTGATGAGAGACGCCGCAGCATTTGCCAGAGTGAATAAAAATACGGTATTATTAGAAAAAATAAAAGTATTTAAAGAACTTGTGGCGAAAGGAGAATAGGAATGTCTATTCGTCAAAAAAGAGATGATTTATTCAAAAAAGAAAAATTGGAAGTTCCAGAAGAAATGAAAGAGGAATTTCAAAATGATGACTATGATTTAGATAGTTTTGGAGATGCATTTGTGATGATGCCAAAACTAGAAGAAGATAAGCGTCATCAAAATTTAGAGAAAAACATTAAAAAAGAATGGCTAGAAGATTTTGAATAGATATTTCTTAACACTCTAAAATGAGATAAAAGACCTTGTTTTTCAAGGTCTTTTTAGTTTAAGAAAAATAGAAAATAATCCTTTTCAGAAACTTATGTTTTTAAAAAGAAATTCTTAATGAAAACAGTAGCATTTTAGTTGAAATCACAAACTAGTTATGATAAATTAATATCACTGTTAAGCGAACGTTCGCTTTTAAAACAGTTTCAAAAATCTTCCAAAAAGATGAATGAAATCTGTTGACAGTAAAAATGTCCTATGATAATATATAGGAGTTGTTGCAAAACAACGATTGACCTTTGAAAACTGAACAAAGAAGACGAACCAA
>NZ_DBHISP010000022.1:0-13984 GCF_057274575.1 Granulicatella sp.
ATAAAAACACCCCAAAAGTTAGATTTTCTGTCTAACTTTTGGGGTGCACTTCATAATGGGCGGAGGTTTTCGTTTGTTTTAGAAAATACGACTACGGTATAAGCTAACTACTTTTCCTAGGATAGTACAATTTGGAAGAATAATTGGCTCCATTGTGTCATTCTCAGGTTCTAAGCGAACGTGGTCCTTTTCCAAGTAAAATCTCTTACAAGTAGCAGTGTCTTCTTCGGTCATTGCAATGACAATCTCCCCATTGGCTGCAGTAGATTGTTTACGAACGATAACAGAGTCACCATCAAAGATTCCAGCATTAATCATACTGTCCCCTTTAATACGCAACATAAAAAGATCATCGGATTCGTTTTGTAATTCTGGTGGAATTGGAAAGAAGTCACTTGCTTCTTCTACAGCAAGAATTGGTTCACCAGCGGTAACCACACCAAGCATTGGAATAGCAGTTGCCTTTGCACCGATAGCCTTTAATCCTGCCATTGTTAATTCAATCGCACGAGGTTTACTTGGGTCGCGTTGAATAAATCCATTTTTTTCTAATCTGGACAAGTGGCCATGAACGGTAGAAGTCGAAGAGAGTTGAACGGCGTTACAAATTTCACGCACTGTTGGCGGATAACCGTGCTCTTGAACTTCTTTATAAATAAACTGTAAAACATCTAATTGTCTTGAATCTTTTAAATTTGTCATCGGAACATCTCCTTCTTTAAAAATAGTTTATCATAGACCATACTAGAAAATCAAACAAATGTTCGTATGCAAATCAGATTTTTAGGAAGTTTTTATAAATCGTGATACACTAGGGACGAATAAAAGGAAAGGAATGAAGAAATGCTATCACCAGAGAAGATTAGTCGTATCAATGAATTGGCTAAAAAGAAAAAAGAAGGAAAATTAACACCTACAGAAGAAAAAGAACAACAACTCCTACGTCAAGAGTATTTGGAGGCTTTTCGTGGAGGCATGCGTAATCATATTGAAGGATTAAAAATTGTTGACGAAGAAGGAAATGATGTAACTCCTGATAAACTAAAAGCAATCCAAAAAGAAAAAGGATTACATAATCGAGGAGAAGAATAAGGAGTCGGAGGTTGAAGGTTTTCAGCCTCTTTTTTTCTACTATTTGTATCTCTAGTAAAATTGAATCAATTTTGCAAGGGGTTACTTTATTTTATTAAAGATTAGAATAACGGTTGCAAAAGAATGTTTGAATTTAGTAAAATAGAGTAGTAAGTTCCTATTAAGGAAAACTATATTTAAGGAGTGATTGTATGTTTGATAAAACCGATCAACTAGCAGTGAATACGATTCGTACACTAAGTATGGATGCCATTCAAGCTGCGAATTCAGGACACCCTGGACTACCAATGGGTGCAGCGCCAATGGCATATGTACTTTGGTCTAAATATTTAAAGGTAAACCCAAAACGTTCTAATTGGGTCGATCGCGATCGCTTTGTATTATCAGCAGGTCATGGATCTGCAATGTTATATGCTTTATTACATTTATCTGGCTATGACTTATCAATTGAAGATGTGAAAAACTTCCGCCAACTTGGAAGTAAAACACCAGGGCACCCAGAAGTGCATGACACGGATGGAGTAGATGCAACTACTGGTCCGCTTGGACAAGGGTTTGCAAACGGTGTTGGGATGGCTATGGCTGAAGCTCATTTAGCTGCAAAATTCAACCGTGAAGGGTACCCAGTTGTGGACCACCATACTTATGTTTTATGTGGTGACGGAGACTTAATGGAAGGGATTTCCTATGAAGCTGCGTCTCTAGCAGGGACATTGAAATTAAACAAATTAATCGTTTTATATGATTCAAATGACATCTGTTTAGATGGACCATTAAATAAAGTGTTTACCGAAGATGTGAAGAAACGCTTCAAAGGATTAGGTTGGAACTATATTCGCGTTGAAGATGGAAACGACTTAGATGAAATTGCAGAAGCTATTGAAGAAGCACAATGCCAAAAAGAAAAACCAACGATTATTGAAGTGAAAACGGTTATTGGTTACGGTGCTCCAAACCAAGGAACAAATAAAGTTCACGGAGCTCCTTTAGGACCTGACGGCATTGCAGAAGCAAAAGCAAACTATGGATGGGAATATGGCCCATTTGAAGTGCCAGAAGAAGTGCAACATCGTTTTGATAAATTATTAGTTCAAACAGGCGAGAATGACTATAATGAGTGGAAAACATTATTCGAAGGTTATAAACAAGCTTATCCAGAACTTGCAAAAGAATTCGAAGATAGCTTTGCAGAAAACATCGAAGTAGATCTAGAAAAAGTATTACCTTCATATGAATTTGGTAGCCCAGCAATGGCTTCTCGTGTAACAAGCCAAGCAGCGATTCAAGAATTAGGAAAGCATATTCCATTCTTCTGGGGTGGATCTGCAGACCTTTCTTCATCAAATAACACAATGAATAAAGCAGATACAGACTTTTCTCACGAAAATTATGGTGGAAGAAATATCTGGTTTGGGGTTCGTGAATTTGCGATGGGAGCTGCGATGAACGGTATGCTTCTTCATGGAGGTAATCGTGTATACGGAGGTACATTCTTTGTATTCGCAGATTACTTAAAAGCAGCAATGCGTGTTGCAGCGATTTCTCATTTACCTGCAATCTATGTATATACACATGACTCAATTGCAGTTGGGGAAGATGGACCAACGCATGAACCAATCGAACAATTGGCAGCGTTCCGTGCAACTCCAAACTTAAATGTGATTCGCCCTGCAGATGGGAACGAAGTATCAGCTGCATGGAAAGTGGCTGTAGAAACAAAAGACCGTCCATCAGTACTCGTATTCTCACGTCAAAACTTACCAGTTCTTGAACACTCACAGGAATTAGCATATGAAGGTGTGAAACGTGGGGCATATGTAGTAAGTCCTCAAAAATGCGATACACCAGAAGGTATCTTGATTGCGACAGGTTCTGAAGTGGCTCTTGCCATCGAAGCGCAAAAAGTTCTTGCAGAAGAAGGAATTGATGTATCAGTTGTTTCAATGCCATCCATGAACTTATTCGAAGAACAACCAAAAGAATACCGCGAATCAGTATTACCTAGCGATGTTCGAAAACGTGTAGCCGTTGAAATGGGGGCAAGTTTCGGATGGGGGCAATATGTTGGCCTTGACGGAGCTACTGTGACGATCGACCGCTTCGGTTTATCAGGTAACGGAAACAAAGTCATGGAAACATTAGGATTCACTGTAGAAAACGTAGTGAATACATTTAAATCTTTATAAAAATAGGTTAAAATGAAGATTGAAAGCCCACAAGTAGTGGACTTTCAATCTTTTTTTGTTTTTAGGAGAATGTATGAACGAATTGAAACAAGCATTTAAGATTAGTTTACCCATCTGTTTCGGGTATATCTTTTTAGGGATTGCATTTGCACTCTTGATGTCACAAGAAGGATTTCCAGCTTGGGCTTCTATTTTTTCAAGTATATTTGTGTATGCAGGATCCATGCAATTTGCTCTTGTCTCATTTATGAGCGCAGGGATGAGTTTTTGGATGATTGCTTTAATGACTTTATTTATTAATGCTAGAATGTTGTTTTATGGCGTTGGCTTTATTGAAGAATTTAAAAAGTTGGGCTGGAAAGCATTTTATTTAATCTTTGCCCTATCAGATGAAACCTTTTCTCTCTTAGTAGGGATGAAACAAACGAAGAGGGAAGATAATGAACAAGTGATGGTCTATGTTGGACTGTTGAACCATTTCTATTGGGTCTTTGGTACAGTCATTGGAGTTGTCATCGGCGAATTCCTTCCATTTTCAACAAAGGGCATCGATTTTTCAATGACCGCACTCTTTGTGGTCATTCTTGTAAACCAATTGAAAAAGGCGGACCGTTATTTCCCGTTCATCATTGGGGGAATTAGTGCTATTTTCTGGTTAATTCTTGTTGGAAAACAATATTTCCTTGTATGCGCCTTAGCGACAACGATGATAGGTTTAATTGCAATCTTCGAACGTGAGAAACTACAAATGAAGGAGGAAGAAAATGAGTAGTACGTATATTATTCTTGCTCTTATTACTAGTGGAGTTGTGACTTTTGCGATTCGATTATTTCCATTTTTAGTACTCCGCAATCAAACGAATTTATCCTCCCGCATGCGGTTTATTTCGGCGGTCTTACCACAAGCGATTATTACGATTCTAGTTGTCTATTGTTTAAAGGATATTTCGTTTATAAGCGCACCATTTGGAATTCCAGAACTCATTGCTGTCGCGATTGTCGTCTTATTGCAATGGTGGAAGGAGAATACTTTGCTGAGTATCTTTGTCCCAACGGTTATTTATATGGTGTTATTACAAGTGATGTAAAATTAACATATATGTTAATTTAAGCTACCTTTTGCATGGTTGTATCTAGGTATTTTCTAGCCTTATTTTATGGTAAAATAGAGCTACATTGATTTAGAAAGAGGCACTCTTATGAAATTACTATTTGTTGGAGATGTTGTCGGATCTCTTGGAAGAGAGATGGTCGCACAATACGTCCCAAAATTAAAGAAAAAATATAAACCGCAAATCACTGTCATTAATGGGGAAAATGCTGCCCATGGGAAAGGAATTACGGAGAAGATTTATAAAGAGTTATTGCAGGCTGGAGCAGATGTAGTAACGCTTGGGAATCACGCCTTTGATAACAAAGCAATTTTTGATTTCATTGAAGATGCCACAAAAATGGTACGACCGCTGAACTATCCAGCAGGAGTTCCAGGAAAAGGAATCGTTTATGTAAAATGTAACGACAAAGAAGTGGCCGTCATCAACTTGCAAGGCCGTGTCTTTATGAATACATTGGACGATCCTTTTGCCAAAATTACAGAGACGGTTGAAGAAGCTAGAAAGAGAACATCGATTATCTTTATCGACTTCCACGCCGAAGTAACCAGTGAGAAACAAGCCTTGTCTTGGTACTTGGACGGAAAAGTGTCTGCCGTCGTTGGAACACATACGCATGTGCCAACAAACGACGCCAGAGTACTTCCGCAAGGGACAGCCTTCCTTTGTGATGTGGGAATGACAGGTCCGTATAACGGAATTCTCGGAATGGAACGCGATATTATTATTACGAAATTCCTCAATCAATTACCAGCACGATTTGAAGTGGCAGAAGACGATGAAGGCCAATTAAGCGCTTGTTTGATTGATATTGATGAAAAAACGGGTAAGGCGAAATCGATTCAACCGATTCGCATTACTCCGGATGCACCATTTTTTGAATAAAAAGATTAGAAAGAGAGTCAGAAATGCCACAAAAAACGAAACACACACCGATGATGCAACAGTATTTTTCGATTAAAGAAAAATATCCTGATTGCTTATTGTTTTATCGACTAGGTGATTTTTATGAATTGTTTTATGATGATGCGATTGAAGCAGCACGACTTCTCGAAATTACATTAACCAGTCGAAATAAAAATGCTGAGGACCCAATTCCAATGTGTGGGGTTCCTCATCATGCTGCAAAAGAATATATTAAAACGCTGATTGAACTTGGAAAGAAAGTAGCCATTTGTGAGCAGTTGGAAGATCCAAAGCTTACAAAGGGAATGGTGAAGCGAGACGTTGTTCAAGTCTTGACGCCAGGGACCTATACAGAATACCAAGCGCAAAATCAAAACCATTATTTAGTGTCGATTTTACCGCTTGTGGGGAAACGATTTGCACTGTCGTATGTGGATGTGTCAACCGGAGAATTAAAAGTGACACAACTCGAAAACTTAGAAGAAGTGCGTAGCGAATGCTCAAGTTTACTATGCCGTGAAGTCGTTCTTGTCGATAGTGATGTGACAGAAGAACTTCGTCATCTCTTCACGAGCATGCAAATCTTGATTTCAACAATTGAAAAAGATGAAATTAATGCAGAAGACTGCACAGACTTAGTCTCAGAACTAGAAGATGAAGCTTCCGTTCGATGCGTACAAAATCTATTAAGTTATTTGAAACTGACTCAAAAGAGAAGTTTCTCGCACTTACAAAAAGCACAAGCATATCAAAGCGAATTCTATCTCTCGATGAATTATGAGACAAAACGTAACTTAGAGTTAACAACGACCATTCGAGCAAACCAAAAACATGGGTCACTATTCTGGTTCTTAGACGAGACGCAAACGGCGATGGGTGGACGTCTCCTCAAACAATGGCTTGAAAAACCACTTGTACTAGAAGGAGCGATTCAAAAACGCCATGCATTAGTAGAAACATTGAACCAACATTACTTCGAACGTACAGACTTTATCGAAACATTGAAACGTGTGTACGACTTAGAAAGAATCGTGGGAAAAGTGTCATTTGGAACCGCCAATGCACGAGACCTCTTGCAACTTAAACAAACACTTGGTCAAGTACCAATCTTTAAATCGATTGTGGATAGCTTGGACTCAGAGGAATGGAGCGCTCTTGGAGAAACCTTATTCGACATTCCTGAGTTATACGATTTAATCGACCGTGCCATCGACGAAGATGCGCCACTGACGATTTCAGATGGAAACATTATTCGTTCAGGATATAACGCGACACTCGATACGTACCGCGATACGATGAAACACGGAAAAGAATGGATTGCTTCTCTCCAGCAACAAGAACGTGAGCAAACAGGCATCAGTTCATTAAAGATTAGTTTCAACAAGGTGTTTGGGTACTATATCGAAGTGACAAAATCAAATCTATCCAAACTCGATAGTAGCCGCTATGAGCGTAAACAAACGCTGGCGAATGCGGAACGTTTTATTACGCCTGAATTAAAAGAAAAAGAAACGCTCATCCTAGAAGCGGAAGAAAAATCAAGTGCACTCGAATATCAATTATTCGTAGAAGTGCGTGAACAGGTGAAACATTATACGGCCGAGCTGCAACAATTGGCAAAAACGGTCGCAACGATTGACGTCTTACAAGCGTTCAGTGTAGTGAGCGAACGTTATCACCTAGTGAAGCCTACGATTTCGATGAAGAACCGTAGACTCTGGATTGAGGATGGCCGCCATCCGGTTGTTGAAAAGGTGATGGGACAATCAACGTATGTTCCAAATAGCATTTCAATGAGTCCAGACGAGCATATTCTTCTCATTACTGGGCCAAATATGTCTGGTAAATCGACTTATATGAGACAATTAGCGCTCTGTGTGATCTTAGCGCAAATCGGATGTTTTGTGCCTGCCAAGAGTGCAACGATTCCAGTCTTTACGAAAATCTTTACCCGTATTGGGGCAGCTGATGATTTAATTTCTGGCCAAAGTACATTCATGGTAGAGATGATGGAGACAAACCATGCACTTCGAAATGCCGATGAAACAAGCTTGCTACTGTTTGACGAAATCGGACGTGGAACGGCTACTTATGATGGAATGGCGCTCGCTGAAGCCATCATCACATATATTCACGAGCATTTATCTGCAAAAGTATTATTCTCAACGCATTACCATGAGTTAACAAGACTCAGCGAGAAATATGCAGATTTACGCAATGTGCATGTGGGAGCCGTTGAAGAAAATGGTGAAGTGGTCTTCTTGCATAAAGTATTAGAAGGACCAGCCGATAAGAGTTACGGAATTCATGTGGCGAAACTGGCTGGGCTGCCAACAGAGCTGTTAAAAAATGCCAGCACGATTTTAAATCATTTAGAAGCTAAAGGGGCAGCTAATGAAAATAGCACCTTCGTGGAACAAGTATCGCTTTTTGAAGAAGAAGCAGAAACTATGCCTGAATGGGTTCACGAGCTTAAAGGATTAAACTTAATGAGCATGACGCCAATGGATGCAATGAACATCCTGTATAAATGGCAACAAATAGAAAAGGGTGAGTAGTGTATGGGAACCATTAAAGAATTAAGTCCATTACTGACAAACCAAATTGCTGCAGGGGAAGTCATCGAACGTCCTTCCTCTGTGGTGAAGGAATTACTCGAAAACGCGATTGACGCTGGCAGTACTCGTATCGAGATTGAAATCGAAGAGAGTGGACTTCGTAAGATTCGCATTCAAGACAATGGAAGTGGAATGACGAAAGAGGACGCTCGTATGTCGATTAAACGTCATACAACGAGTAAACTCTATTCGCCGGAACAACTCTTTAGAATCCGTACGCTTGGGTTCCGCGGTGAAGCCTTAGCGAGTATTACGGCTGTATCGAAAGTGACGCTGACGACTTCTACCGGTGAAGATAGCGGCGTGGAGTTGAAAATTGAGTCTGGTGAAATTAAAGAAGAAAAGACCGTTCCTCCGTTAAAAGGAACGACTTTCCTAGTTGAAGATTTGTTTTATAATACACCGGCTAGGTTGAAATTCGTTCGTACATTGCAGACGGAGTTAGCTCATATTACGGATGTAGTGAGTAAAGCATCTCTCAGTCACCCAGAAATTGCCTTTATTTTGAAAAATGACAGCAATCTGTTATTGCAAACTTCTGGGAAGGGTGAGTTGCTGCAAGCAGTCGCTGGAAATATTGGACCCGTAAATGCTCGTAAGATGTTACCTTTTAGTGGAGAAGACGAAGATTTCAAAGTATCAGGATACACGTCGCTCCCAGAACTCACTCGTTCAAACCGCAATTACTTATCGATTTTCATTAATGGACGACCAATCCGCAATATGGCAATCGCAAAGGCCATTACATTAGGATACGGATCCACATTAATGGTGGGACGATTCCCTATTACGATTATTTCGATTGAAATGGACGTACAACTCGTTGATGTGAACGTGCATCCAACGAAACAAGAAGTTCGAATCAGTAAAGAGCAAGAACTTTCTCTCGTAATTCAAAAAGCGATTAGAGAGGCGATACAGGGTGTCCAACGCATTCTAGAGTCGATTGAAGACTTGTCCTTCAAACGCAAAGAAAACCGGGTAGAAGCTCCAAAACCAGTCCAACAAACTTTGGAGTGGCAATTGAAGACACCTATTGTGGAGTCTACTCGCGTAGAAACACCTTCTTATTCAGAAAATGTAAGAGAAGAAGTGGAAGTTCTACCAGCCGATGATGCGCCTGTTCAAGTAAGTCAGGCAGTTGAACCTGTCGAGCAAGAAGAACTCGTGGACAGCCATGATGATCATGCAGACTATTTGAAATTGGCTGAGAAAATCGATACACAGCCCTTCGAAAAAGAATTCCCAGAATTACATTATTTTGGACAAATGCATGGAACTTATTTATTCGCGCAAAACGAAAAAGGTTTGTATATGATTGACCAACACGCCGCCCAAGAACGGATTAAATATGAACAGTTCAAAGTGGAGATTGGTCAAGTAGGCCGAGTCAGTCAACCATTGATGGTGCCGATTTTATTAGAGTTCTCGAAGAAGGATAGCGTGAAATTGGAAGAACGACTACCTCTTGTAGAGGAGTTTGGAATTGAGATGGAGCCGTTCGGGCAAAATACCTTCCAAATTCAATCGCATCCAGCATGGATTAAAAAGGGACAGGAGAAGGCGATTATCGAAGAAATTATCGACTTTATCTTGGCCGACGAGAAGATTACGGTTGCTAAATTAAGAGAAGCTACAGCGATCATGATGAGCTGTAAAGGTTCGATTAAAGCCAATCACCACTTAAGTGAATGGGAAGCACGTCAGTTATTAGTGGATTTAGCAAAATGTAAAAATCCATATAACTGTCCGCACGGTAGACCCGTACTCGTTCATTTAACGAATAAGGACTTGGAACACCTCTTCAAGAGAATTCAAGATCCACATCAATCGAAACGACAACAATTTGAATAGGAGAGACCACGATGGAATTTTCAAAAGAAGAACTAAAAAAACGATTAACAGAAATTCAATACGAAGTGACTCAAAATGAAGCCACAGAAAGACCTTTCTCAGGAGAATATGATGATTTCTACGAAGAAGGAATCTATGTAGATATCGTCAGCGGTGAACCACTTTTTAGCTCAAAGGATAAATTTGATGCTGGATGTGGTTGGCCATCATTTTCAAAACCAATTGAAAATACAACTCTAACGGAGAAAGAAGATTACAAACTAAGCCGTAAAAGAACTGAAGTAAGAAGTGGACAAGCAGATTCACATTTAGGACACGTCTTTGAAGACGGTCCAAAAGAATTAGGTGGACTACGTTATTGCATTAATTCAGCGTCTCTTCGCTTTATCCCAGTTGATAAACTCGAAGAAGAAGGATACGGAGAGTTTCTTCAATATTTTAAATAAAGATCTGTTTGAACCTTATTATATGGAAAATCCGGGGTGGAAACCTCGGATTTTTTTGATCCTATCATACTTTTTATGAACGTTTTATTGCGGAATGAACATAAAAAATGGTAATATAGAGTGCTCGATGAATTAAATGATCAAAAAATCGAGATAAAACAGTCAAATAAATGTGGTTATGAACGTTTTCGATTATTAATATCCGTTTCGAAAACAAGAATATTTCCTAAAAAGTAAAGAAAAATAACGTAATTACTATAAGGAATCATGCTTCTTCTTGACAGAGGCTACATGCTATGGTAAATACTTGTCGATTAAAAAATGATAATTTTTTGAATTGGCTTTTCTGATTTTTTAGGAAACTAAAAACAAGAAGGGAAGAAAATACATGACACAATTTGATACACCAGAATACTTAGCAAAGGTGGATGCTTGGTGGCGTGCAGCGAACTACATTTCAGTAGCTCAAATGTACTTAAAAGATAACCCACTTTTACGTCGTCCAATCCAAAAAGAGGACGTTAAACTTCATCCAATCGGCCACTGGGGAACAATCGCAGGACAAAACTTTATTTATGCGCACTTAAACCGTGCTATTAATAAATATGACTTAGATATGTTCTACATTGAAGGACCAGGTCACGGTGGACAAGTAATGGTTTCTAACTCTTACTTAGATGGATCTTACACAGAGTTATACCCACAAATCACTCAAGATGAAGCAGGGTTCAAACAATTATGTAAAATCTTCTCATTCCCTGGAGGAATTGCGTCTCACGCGGCTCCAGAAACTCCTGGTTCAATTCACGAAGGTGGAGAATTAGGTTACTCATTATCACATGCTACAGGTGCTGTTTTAGATAACCCTAACGTAATTGCAGCAGCAGTTATTGGTGACGGAGAAGCAGAAACTGGTCCTTTAGCAGCTGGTTGGTTCTCAAACACATTTATCAACCCAGTAAACGATGGTGCAGTTTTGCCAATCCTTTACTTAAACGGTGGTAAAATCCACAACCCAACTATTTTAGCTCGTCGTACAGATGAAGAGTTAACACAATTCTTCAATGGTTTAGGATGGGATCCAATCTTCGTAGAAGGAACAGATCCTGAAAAAGTTCACCCATTCATGGCTGCTAAATTAGATGAAGCAATTGAAAAAATTCAAGCAATTCAAAAAGAAGCTCGTGCTAAGAGCGCCGAAGAAGCTACAATGCCACATTGGCCAGTATTAGTAGTACGCACTCCTAAAGGTTGGACAGGTCCAAAAGAATGGAACCATGAACCAATCGAAGGCGGATTCCGTGCTCACCAAGTTCCAATTCCAGTATCTGGAGAAGCTATGGAACACATCGATAGTTTATTAGACTGGTTGAAATCATACCGTCCAGAAGAATTATTCGATGAAACTGGTAAATTAGTAGAAGAAATTGCTGAAATTTCTCCAAAAGGCCCACGTCGTATGAGTATGAACCCAATCACTAACGCAGGGGTTGTAAAACCAATGGAAATTACTGATTGGACTAAACATGCGATCGATACCTCTAAACCAGGTGCAATCCAAAAACAAGATATGATTGAATTTGGTAAATTTGCTGCTGACTTAGTAAAAGCAAATCCAGATAACTTCCGTATCTTTGGACCAGACGAAACTAAATCTAACCGTCTAAACGAAGTCTTCAAAGCAACGAACCGTCAATGGGTTGGTCGTCGTGATGAAAGCTATGATGAATGGATTTCACCAGTTGGTCGTGTCATTGACTCTCAATTATCAGAACACCAAGCTGAAGGTTTCTTAGAAGGTTACGTATTAACAGGCCGTCACGGATTCTTCGCATCTTACGAATCATTCTTACGTGTAGTGGACTCAATGATCACTCAACATTTCAAATGGTTACGTAAATCTAAAACTCACGCTCCATGGCGTAAAAACTATCCATCATTAAACTTGATTGCAACATCAACAGTGTTCCAACAAGACCATAATGGATATACTCACCAAGATCCAGGTTTATTAACACACTTAGCTGAGAAAAAACCTGAATTCGTTCGTGAATACTTACCGGCGGATACAAACAGCTTGATGGCTGTTATGGCTGAAGCTTTAAGTTCAGAAGATAAAATTAACTTAATCGTTTCTTCAAAACACCCACGTCCACAATTCTACTCAGTAGAAGAAGCTAAAGAACTAGTACGTGAAGGTTACAAAGTAATTGATTGGGCTTCAACAGTGAAAGAAGGAGAAGAACCAGACGTAGTAATTGCTGCTGCAGGTACTGAACCTAACTTAGAAGCATTAGCAGGTATCTCAATCTTGCACAAACAATTCCCAGAATTGAAGATTCGCTTCATCAACGTAGTAGATATCTTAAAATTACGTTCTCCAAAAGTGGACCCACGTGGTTTATCTGATGAAGAATTTGATAAATTATTTACTGCTGACAAACCAGTTGTATTCTGCTTCCACGGTTATGAAGGTATGATTCGTGACTTATTCTTTGATCGTCACAACCATAACGTTCATATCCACGGATACCGTGAAAACGGAGATATCACAACTCCATTCGATATGCGTGTATTATCTGAAATGGACCGCTTCCACGTTGCTAAAGACGCTGCAGTTGCTGTATATGGCGACAAAGCTAGCGAATTTGCTGCGAAAATGGACGAAACTGTGGAATTCCACCACAGCTACATCCGTGAACACGGGGAAGATATTCCTGAAGTTGTGAGCTGGCAATGGGAAAACGTGAATAAATAATTCATCTAACAGGGTGCCTCAGAAATGAGGCACTCTTTTTGTGCTTATAATAAAATAAATAGAAAAATGATTATTCAGAATCCTTGCGGATTTGTTTATAGTGGCTATAATGTTGCACCGACTCGAGCCTAGAGTCTCTCGTCTTCGAAGCTTCAAACTCGGAGTATGGTATAAATCCCAACTCCGAGTAATTCACATCCGATGCTTACCTCATTATTGCCACTATAAAATCCGCTAAACTCTGAATAATCATCTTTATAATTACACCAAAATGTATTTCTGAGACATCCTGTAAGAGACTGCTGGAAATGAGAGAATACTTCCTCCAATTCTTTGCGGATTTTTTATAATAGATGTAATGTTGTAACGGTTCGAGCCTCTAGGAGTCTCTCACCTTTAAAGCCTCAAAGTAGGAGTTAGGAATAAATTCCTAACTCCTACTTATTCGCGTTTAATACGATTCCCCACCACTGCGATTATAGAAACTCGAAGTTCCTTTGTAATCATTTGTTTATTGGTAAAAAAATCATTTTTATGGAACTCTGGTGGTGGCTGAGCGAGAGGAAAGGGTAATACATCGAATTCTTGTTCACTTAAAAAGGGAATATATTTTTTAGAGAAGGAAGAAAAAAAGTTTTGATAGGTATTTTCAAAAAAATGAAAATATATGGTTGACTTCCAAAAAAATATGTGTTAATTTATGTTCAACAATTAAATCAAATGGTTATTGAACTGAGGTGCGATTGACAAGAGTACAGGAAACTGGAAAGGGGATTTCGCCGAAACGTGAAAACGTTGGGGGCTGGTCATAATAGGTCAGTCACTGTCATGACATCTGCCCAGATACTCATGAAGTGCAATCAATTACCGGGCAAAAGAATGACTACTTATGACTTTAATGAGGGATCACGGCTTTTGTTCGTGGTTCCTTTTTTGTGTGAAAAAGATGAACCAGTTTGATAATCGAGAAGGAGAGAAAGAAAATGAAAAAAATTTTAGGCGCAATTGCAGC
>NZ_DBHISP010000023.1:0-12683 GCF_057274575.1 Granulicatella sp.
TTTCTTTTTTGAGGCTCGTATAATAAAAAGTACATCAGCCGAAATAGCTCAGTTGGCAGAGCAACGCACTCGTAACGCGTAGGTCGCAGGTTCGAGCCCTGTTTTCGGCATCTATTAAAATAGCGTTCAAGAAGAGGTCAAACGAATCTTCTTGAACGCTTTTTATTATTTCCGTACTATTAATCACTCTACTCTTTTGGATCTGAGTAAACTGAAACGTGATTTCCAAAAATTTTAATCTCAACTGGAAGATCGTCTGATTGATCGCCATCAACGTCAGACTCTAGTTTGGAATCCGATGAAATTTTTATATCTTTTGCTTTAATATATTCGATATTTTCATTTTCAACCACATCCCCTTTTAATATATTAGGAATGAGTGATAGTTTTGAGAAGATAGAAGCATCTTTAAGAATCAATATATTAGCATAGCCATCCTTGTTTTCATCAAACATTTTCTTGTCGGCATAATAATTAGACAATAGAACAAGGACTTGGCTAGCTTCTCCGTGATAGTTTCCACTCTCAGTTTCAATATGAATTGTAAACACTTCATCTTTTATCACTGATTTCATCGTATTAATAGCATAGGCTAGAACACCATATTTTGTCTTATCTTCAATCTCAACATTGTGAATGGCTTCTGGCAGCGATCCTACACTAAAAATATATCCGAAGTAATGATTGTTGGCTTTCCCAATATCAATAGCGTTTGTATTGTTGAAATCGAGTTCTTCTATTGCTTGATCAATATCTTGACTGATTTCTAGTAATTTTGTAATTAAATTACCTGTCCCACCTGGGATAATCCCTAGTTTAGGAATATATTCTTTTTCAGCTATTCCTGAAATCACTTCATTAACGGTACCGTCACCACCAAACACTACTACAGCTTCCACTTTTTCTTTAACGGCTTCTTCAGCAAAAATAGTTGCGTCTTTTGCTTTCTCGGTTATTCTAGTTTCAACAACATCAAAATATTCTCTCGCTTTGTTTTCAATTTTTTCTTTATAATCCAAAGCTTTTTCTCCACCAGAAGTTGGATTAATAATAATCATTACTTTTTTCATCCTAAACATCTCCCTATTCTGTTGTTCAAAATCTTTTTAAACCTACTTTCGAATAACTTGTCTTATTAATATTCTAAGTATTTGTAATGCATTATAATATATGACAATGTATTCCTTATCTTTTTTATCTTACTTTAATGATAATCAAAATCTATAAAAATAAGGCCGAGTAATTACCCGACCTTTTTATTTTGTACTAATTCAATGATTTTCAACACAACATCACTTGCTTTTTGCATGCTTTCGAGAGTTACGAATTCGTATTGACCATGTAGGTTCTCTGCTCCGGTAAATAAGTTCGGAGTTGGAATTCCTTTATAGGTAATAATACATCCATCTGTTCCTCCACGGAATGGTTGAATATCTGGCGTGATGCCACATTCTTTATAAGCCTCAATTGCCACTTCAACCGAAGTCATATCGCCTTTTAGGATTTCATACATATTATAGTACTCATCGTAAATCGTGCATTCGATACGAGGCACATCATATGTTGAATTTTGTGCATCGACGATTGCTTGAAACTGTGCTTTTCTCTCTTCGAATTTCTCCATCGAGTGATCACGAATAATATATTCCAATTCAACCTTACCGATATCGCCTGATTGTTTCGATAGCATGAAGTATCCTTCGTACCCACTCGTACGTTCAGGCACTTCATCTACTGGTATGCGTGTAAATAGTTTTGCCGCTTCCGCCAAAGCATTCACCATGACATTTTTAGCTTGTCCTGGGTGGACACTTGTCCCGTGAATTGTCACCACTGCACGAGCTGCATTAAACGTTTCATATTCTAACTTCCCTACCACTCCACTATCTAAAGTGTAGGCAAATTTTGCAGGCATTCTTTCTGCTTTGAAACGGTGTGCGCCTTTTCCAATTTCTTCGTCAGGCCCAAATGCTAACCAAATATCGCCATGCGGAATTTCTGGATGCGCCATTAAGTACAAGCATGCTTCTAATATCGAAACGAGCCCTGCCTTATCATCTGCACCAAGTAATGTCGTTCCGTCAGTTGTGATTAACGTTTCACCGATATAATTCTTCAAATTAGGAAACTCGCTGACCGTCATCACCAATTTTTTCTCGGCGTTTAGAACCACATCTTCACCATTATAATTCTCGTGAATTTGTGGATTGATATTTTCAGCGTTGAAATCCGCGGTGTCGACGTGGGCGATAAACCCAATCGCAGGAGCCATACTTCCTTCTTCTAAGTTACTTGGGAGTAGTGCGACTAAGTAGCTATCCTCTGGATCGAGTTCTACTTTTGTAAAGCCATACCCCACTAATTCATCACGAAGCATCTCTAAGAATTCCCATTGACTCTTCGTCGTAGGGATGCTAGTTGATTTCAAGTCACTACGCGTATTGATTTTCGCATATCGAATAAAACGTTCTAACATTGTAGGATACATGTTAATAAGAGTCATCTTCTTTCACTTGGTGGAAGTCTAAATCTGCAATGGTTTCACGACCGAACATTTCAATCGCCACTTTAATTTTTTGTTTTTCGTGGTCAAGTTCTACTACTTTACCGCTCATATCGTTGAAGGCACCTTCAGTGATGATAACGTAGTCTCCAACAGATACATGTAAATCAACTGGAGCATGTACTTTTTCACCGATACGTCCTAAGATTGCTTCTACTTCTTCAGGTAATAATGGAGAAGGTTTTGAACCCGCGCCGTGCGAACCAACGAAACCTGTTACACCAGGAGTGTTACGAACTACATACCAAGCTTGGTCAGACATGACCATTTCTACTAATACATAACCAGGGAAAGTTTTTTCCACCGTTGTTTTTGTTTTACCATCTTTTACTTCAACTTCCTCTTCTTCAGGAACGATGACGCGAAAAATATTTTCTTCCATCCCCATGCTTTGGATACGTGATAAAAGATTTGATTTTACTTTGTTTTCATATCCTGAATAAGTGTGTAATACATACCATTCTTTTTCCATTAATACTCCTCCTTAAAGAATCAACAACATTTTTCCATATAAAAAAACCTTCAAGACGAAGGTTTTTTCAACTGCTTTTAGTATATCACTAATCACTATAAAGTACTATTATTTTAAAAGGAATGTAATGAGTTGATGAACCCCATAGTCCACCACAGCAAAAAAACCTAATGCTACTAATACAGTAATAATTACTGTAATAGTGTATTTGTTTACTTCTTTACCTGTTGGCCATGTTACTTTTTTCATCTCTTTAAAAACATTTGATAAAAAACGCATTCCGAATCTCCTCTTCCTTTTATTTTGTTTCGCGATGTAGTGTTTGTTTGTTGCAATACTTGCAGAATTTTTTAATTTCTAGACGTTCTACTCGTCGATTTTGTCCAAGCGTAATGGTGTAGTTTCTTGAACCACATACGCTACAAGCTAACGCCGCTTTTTTCTGAGCCATATTTTCACTACTTTCTATAAATCCATATCTATTTAATCATAAGGAAACAGTGAAATTTTGTCAAGTCAATACTAGTAGCCTAGTAATATTGCTACAAGAAGCAGAATAATTTGCAAAGAATGAATCATTACCATATTTTTAATGGCTAAAGCAAAGGTTGTTTTCTTATCTTGTACAGCTTTGAACTGCTGAATATGTTTATAAATAGGAATTCCGACTACAAGAACACCAAGTAGGATAGATGGCGCAACTCCTAACAATACAGCTAGTAGAATCGCCCCCAACGCAACTGCATAAAGCATTTGATACACTACTAAAGCTTGTTTCTTTCCAATATAGTAAACCAGTGTATAACGGTGGTTGGTAATATCCGTTTCTAAATCACAGATGTTATTGCTTAACATGATATTGGCAATCGTACAAACAAGTGGCAGTGATAATAGAAACACCTTTAACTGAGCAACGATATCCAGTTGCATCGTTAAAATACTTCCGTCTAACTGCACGCCTGCAAAAATAGTTCCTTCTGGCACATTTAAAAATACAGTTATCCAAAAAATCCCAAATCCCATCGTGAAGCCTGACAACACTTCACCAAGAGGCATCCGAGAAATCGGAATCGGGCCAAATGTATAGAACACACCGATAAAGAAACAAAGTGCACCGACCATTAAGAGAAGAATATTCGTGCGCGCTACAAGCACGATTCCAAAAACTGTAGCTACTGCAAACAGAATCCCAAATACTTGCCACGCTTTTTTCACCGTTATACTACTTGTTCCAATCACATTATGATAATCACGGTAATCGGAGTTTTTTGCTTTAACATAGTCCATCAAATTATTCATAACAGTCGTAGCCATATCAAATGACAACATTCCAATAAAGAAGAGGCTCATGTTAAGAAGGTTAATTTCTTTAAATAATATAAAAGAATAGCATAAAGCAGTTAAAAATGGGCAAACGCTAGCCAATTTCGTTCGTAATTCCACTAATTCAATAAATTCTTTTTTTGACATCATTCTATAGACTCCTTCAACTCAAGTGCTCCGTTTGTTAGTTTGAAAGTCTCTTTAATCGAATCGGATACATAGACCTTTTTATCCTTTGTCACAAAAATGACATCCACATCTTTATGGCTATTTGCATATTCCAGACCTTCTTTTACCCCTACAGAAAACATCGAAGTCGATAAAGCATCTCCTTTAGTCGAACGATTTACAATCACCGACACTCCTTCGATATTATTCTCATATGGATATCCTGTTTTTGGATTTAGAATATGATGATAAACTTGATTGTCCACTTTTAAGTATCGTTCATAGATTCCTGAAGTGACAATCGTTTTATCTTTTTCTAAAATCGTCCCTAAAGTTGTCCCACGAGGTTCTACCGGATCTTGAATCCCTACATTCCAAGCAACACCATTTCTTGCAGGGGAACCTCCCATAACAACAATATTTCCACCTAAATCGATAACGGCCGTGGTTACACCTTCTTTAGCAAAATAATCCCAAACCTTATCGGCAATATATCCTTTTGCAATCCCGCCTAAATCCAACTTCATTCCTTTTTTCTTCAAGAACACCGTTTGTTCAGCATCATTTAGCTCTACTTCCTTATAATCGACAAGGGATAGGACTGCATCAATTTCTTCTTGAGTAGGTTTTTTGGCATCATCAAACCCGATATGCCACAACGCGGTTAATGGTCCCACAGTAATATCAAATGCACCGTTAAATTCCGCACTATATTCCAATCCTAATTTAATGAGCTCATAAACATCTGAGCTGACCTTTACAGGCTTTTCTCCTGCAGCAATGTTTACTTCATCCACTTCAGAGCCAGAAGCGTTCACGGTAATTCTCTTTTCTAAATCTTTAATCATCTCCAAAGCACTCTCGATTAGAGCCTCTGAATTAGGATGATAGACGGATAATGATACAGCCGTTCCTAATAAGAAATCTGTCTTTTTCACCGGAGATTTAATGATTTCTCTTGGAGTTTTAATTGACGCCCCCGAAACTGTGTCGGCTTCATTATTCGATTGATTCTGGCAAGCAGCTAAGACGGATGTCCCCATCACTGCCATTAGCCCCCATGTCATCCACTTTTTTCTCATAACACTCTCCTTCTCATTCATCCTATGTATTATATCGCATTTTTCATAAAAAACTAAACTTTACGCCAGTATATCCTCACAAGATTTCTAATCAATAAACTAAAAACTCCTGCACGAAAAGTACAGGAGTTCACAGTCTTAACTTGTAATCCATTAGTTTTTTGGTGCTTCTACTTTAATTTCAGTAGTATCGCCTTTTTTAGCAGCTTCAATTAATTTGTTTGCATATTCCACAAATGAAGTATGTGCATTGGTTGCTCCTGCTACTACTTCAACATCTTTAGGATTTTGTTTTGCAACAAGGCCTTCATTGTATGCTTTAAAGTATTCAGCCGGTCCAGTACCCACTTTATCTTTCATTGATTTTTCGTATGCAGCATCTGCTGATTTACGTTCACCTTTATCGTTTAAGTTGTCATAATCAGATTTAGTGATTTTTCCACCTTCAACAGTAATCGTAAATTCAACATGCCAACCACGTTTGTCAGCAGCTGATACTAATTTATAAGTACCATCTTTTAAAGCTGCATCAGATTTTTGTGCTGCCGCTTGTGTTGTTGCAGTTTGTGTTGTAGCTGCTTGTGTTGTTGTTTTGCTTGAATCTGTTTTGCTGTTTCCGCCACATGCTGCTAAAACAAACACTGATGATAATAATACTACGGTTGCAGATAAAGATTTTTTGATAGTCATGGTTTTTACCATCCTTCTCTATGTTTTATATTTCGTAACATCTATTATAGCATATCACGGGCAAAAGTCTAGTTTTCTCTGGAATTTTGTTCTTCTTTTTACTTAAAGGAATAAAGTGAAAAAGGTGTTTCTGAAACGAAAATACCTTTCTTTGTGAATGAATAGTTATTAATATTCTCGCTGCAATAAACGGCTTGTGATATCATACAACATCGATTTTACATTCTTCTCTGGCAGTCGTTCAATTTGTTGCAAAGCTCGATCCGTATATTTTTTAGCTAATACTTTAGCAGACTCTACTCCACCAGATTTTAATACCAGTTGTTGCACTTTTTTTCTTTCTCCATCAGAGATACGTTCTTTTTTCTCAAGAAGTGAACGAAATTCCTTCTCTTTTTTAGGAAAAGCTATAATGAGCGGTAAAGTATACACCCCTTGAGCTACATCCTCTAATACCGGTTTCCCAAATTGATGAGCATCAATTTCATAATCTAAGATATCATCTAAAATTTGGAAAGACATTCCTATCGCATGGCCAATTTGCCTTGCTCTTGCTTCTTCTTTCAAAAGTGAAAATTGTTCTCCCATCATACAACTTAACATAAAAAGTTGCGCTGTTTTCCCTTCAATTCTCTTCAGATAGTCTTGTACCGTCACGTCTAAACGATAACGTTCTTCCATTTGAGACAGTTCCCCTTGAATTACTTGCATCATTCCACGTGTGGGAATTTGGATATTCACTAAATCTTTGCTATAGGAAGATAACAGTTGATAACAAACCGTCAATAAATAATCCCCTGCATAAATGGCTACTCGATTCCCCAATTTTGCACTAATCGTCTCTTGACCTCTTCGAACGCTAGATTCATCTATCACATCATCATGGAATAATGTTGCCACATGTAATAACTCCAGAGCAGCCGCGACAGCATGAACTTCTTCTTTATTTCTATTGTCATTCCACATAGAGAATAGAATCAAATATGCAGGACGAACCATTTTCCCTCCAGAATCAAGGACTGATAAAATTGCATCCTTAATGGCCTTATTCTCTATTTGAATGGAATCTCTCATTATTTTTTTTACTTGTTTTAGTTCTTCGTGAAGTTCTGGATAATTCATCCACATTGGATGTACAGCCGTCATATATTTTCTCCTTCATATCGACTTTTAAAAAAAGAAGCCGACAAAAATTGTCGACCTCATTATACCATATCCTATTTTACAAGTTGGGTTCCTTGCTTATCGAAGCCATAGATTGCTTTCGATTTACCATACCACCATTTCCCAGCTGTTCTTTGGAACCAAGGAATGAAGTAGTAGTCTAAACCAAACGCGCGACCTGAGCCGTTCATTAATGCAATTGCAGCAGGAACAAACCACATGTTTACCCAGTAGAACATTCCTGATAAGCAGAATGTTGCGACTAAACCGATTGTCACTGCGTTGACAATCCATGTTAAGAAACCAGCCATAATAGCAAGACCGATTGCTAACTCTACAAATGACATTACTTTTTGCATTAAATGCGCAACTTCAACATTAGGAATCATAATTTGCATGATTGAAGCAAACCAATCTGGCATCTTTTCTAATACCATCGCTGGTTGTTCCCCATATGAATAGTTGAAACCGAATGAAACGACTTGAGTAGCTGTTTGTGCTGCTGTTTCTGTAGCACCACTTGCAGCTGAAACAGCTTCAGTTGCTCCACTTGCAGCAGAAGTTGGTTCTAACAACCAAGGGAATGGGAATGCTAAATGAGTTCCATCAATCCAGCTATGAGCTCCCCATAAACCAAAGATTTTCTTCAACCCTTCAATTGTCCACATACCACCATAGAATAATCGAAGTGGCACTGACCATAATACATTACCATAGCGTGATAGGTGTCCACGGAAAATATTACGACGGTTTTTAATATGGAAGAATTCATGGAATACATATTGAATTGCATAGTATAAAGAGAAAATCTCAAGAAAATATTTAATATTCACTAAATGCTTCATCAACATTGCGAAAAATCCACTTAAGTGCCATTTACCCATCAAGAATGCTACGCCGTAGTGTGACCCAATAGAAACCATGAATCCATCGTATTTTCCTTTGTAAGCAACTTTTGAAGTATTGTTGATAGAAGCGATAATATTTTTCGCTGCTGTTTTACCAGTTTGTTCAGCCGCTTGTACAATTTGTGGATGTGGGCGGTTTTCTTTATCTGGTTCTTCATAGTACGCTAAGTCTCCAACAGCAAAAATATCTGTTTCGCCATCAATTAACATGTTCTCATTAACGACTAAACGTCCAGCTCTTGCCGCTTTAAACCCAAACACTTCTGCTTCAGTGTTAGCTTTAACGCCTGCTGTCCAGAATAGTGAGTAAGTTGGAATAACCGTACCATCTGCTAAGCGAATGCTATTTTGCTTCACTTCAGAAATTCCGTTCCCTTTAATCACTTTGATGCCGCGTTTTACCATAAACGCTTCTGCTTTATCCGCATCTCTTGCATCTAACATGTTTAAGATGGTTGGAACGGCTTCAATAATATATAAATCAAAATCTTCTTTATCTAAATTGTATTCATGTGCTAACACTGGAATCCAGTCCATTAATTCACCGACTAGTTCAACCCCAGTAAATCCGGCACCACAAACCGCAAACGTTAATAACGCTTTACGTTTTTGAGGGTCATGTTCTTTAGCTGCTTTTTCAACACAGTTAAGAATGTGTTTACGCATTTTAACAGCATCTTCCATTGACCATAACGTAAATCCATTTTCTTTAACCCCTGGAACGCCGAAGTCATTTGCTTCCCCACCCATTCCAAGCACTAAATAATCATAAGAGAATTCACCATGTTTTGTGTGAACTACTTTGTTTTCTTTATCTAAGTTCGTAACTGTATCTGTTACTAAGTTTACATTTTTTGAACGAGCAAAAATCTTTTGTAAGTTGTATTGAATCGCATCTGGTTCAACACGTCCCCCAGCAACTTCATGTAATTCCGTCATATAAGTTAAGTAAGGATGTTTATCAATCAATGTAATCGTAACATCTTTATTCTTTTTCAACTTATGCGACAATGTTTTTGTAGCGGCTACTCCGGCAAACCCGGCACCGATAACTACAATGTTTGCTTTTGTCATTGTAAATCCCCCTTGAGCTTTATCACTTTAGTAGTATAGGCTATTATTGCGCTTTTGTCCATAGGATTGTCTTTTTCTTCACGAAGGAACCCTTCTATTTTTTAGAAAATATTTAAGAATTTTAATATGAGCCAACGCGTAATTTGCGGCTACCCCAACAGCTATTCCTGCAAAGATTCCAACGATTGACATTGCTGGTAAATATAAGAGCACCGTCCACGATTTAGCCATCCAACTTGCTACCATCAATTGCCCTACATTGTGCAGAATTCCACCAGTAGCACTCACTCCAATCATGCTGACCCGCTTTTCACCAAGCTGCTTCACAAGATACATTCCGATAAAGCTGACAAGGGCACCCATACCACTATATAGAAAAGTAGAAAAAGTCCCTCCAAGAACGGTTGTCAGCAACGTTTTCATCACAATGACAAAGACGACCTCTTTAAACGATAAAGTATATAAACTAATTAAAGTTACTATATTCGCCAATCCCAACTTAGCCCCTGGTGCAAACGCAAAAGGAAACGGAATGGCTTGTTCCAACAACCCTAAGACAATTCCTTGAGCAGTTAATAATGCGATAAAAACTAGTTTTCTTAAATGACTACTTTTCTGCATTCCATTCTCCTTTCAATCTTTTCTAAAAAAGGCCGGAAACTTCTTCCAGCCTTTTTACTATTTTTTACGTCTTACTAATAATTTGTTCTTTAAGCTGACTGCTTTGGGCGCCCAAGTATGGAACACTTCAAACCAGAACTTAGAGATTGGCATATCAAACTCACCGATATATTCGACTAACTCAGGATCAAACGATTGCTTAAATCCGTTAATACCGCGATGATGTTCTTGGTCTTCCGAAACTCCAAAGAAGTCAAATGAGCGAATGCCTTTTTCATCATAGAGATTTTGCATAATCCACGATACAAGCGCTTTGTTCGCATTCAATCCACCATCGTCAGTAATATTAGCCCCGTATAAGTAGTACGCTTTATCCAGGTACGTCACTACAAAAGCTCCACTAACCACTTTTCCTTCCGGATACTCTTCTAAGTCGCCTTTCACACGTTCAATTTCTTTTTCGTATTTTTCAATATTCACTTTTAGAGAGTAGATTTGTTTTTGAACAGTTTCAATTCGCTTAGGATTATTAAGGGTTCCCAATTGTCCTGTTAACTTATCGAACTCTTTTTGCGCTGTTTCTAAGCGATTTGTCGCAAATGATAATTGGACATTATAGTCTACTTTGGCAAAGTATAAATCCACCATACCTTTAGGGTGAAGGTGTTGGTACATTGTTGTTAAATACTCGATACTACGTGCTACATATTGATCACGTTCAGCCGTAATTTTGTTCAATTCATCATAAATCGGCATATCTTCAAGAGTTCCTTTGTAGCAAACGACCCCTTGTTTTTTGGCTACATTCACTTTATAACGTTCTTTCTTATTGAACGTTTCAACGATGCCTTTTCCTTCATCTTTCAATGATAAAATCATTGTTAAACGCGGTTGAATCCCGTCGAACCCTAAATCCATGGGGCGTTCGACAAAACCAGACGCTAAAATGTTATTGCGAAACTCTTCATTGTTGAATCCACCTTCGACTATTTCGAACTTGTTAGTCCATTCACGCCATTGTAGCTCTGGGTCAATCTTTAATCCAAATGCATTTTTAGTTTTTAAATACACTTTTAAAGTCGCAAAGACCGATTTTAATTGTTCTGCATTTGTATAATCCGTTACGATTCCACGAGGCGCGTACGCTAAATACTTATTCACTCCGGGTAACTTACGGTAAAGAATCATTGCAGCTGCAACAGGTTCATGAGTATCCGACATGACAAGTAATACATCTTTTGTCCATGAGCCATCTGCCTTCACTTCGCCCCATTCAGGCGTTTGAAAAACCGTTCTATTGGCTTGAGTTTCCATAAAAGCATGATACTCTTTTAACGAATTCGACATATCTTTTATATACATGTCAACACTCTCTTTCCTTTTTTTATTTCCTTACCAGTATTACATTTTCAGCAAAATATGTCAAAACTTTAATAAAGAAAAAGCTTACGTATCAATGGAAAGCGGTGTTGGGCAAAGATATCTGTATCAAAAACCGAATTGTAACATATAAGTTACGTAACTTATATGTTACAATTTGCTTTTTGCACAAAAAAGAGCGCATCACGATGATACGCCCTTTGATTTAATCTTTTAGAATAGCTTTAAGTATTGATCTAATTCCCATTGAGATACTTGACTACGATATGCAGCCCATTCGAAACGTTTCGCTTCGATAAAGTTGTCTAAAATATGACTTCCTAATGCTGATTGAACGGTTTTGTCTTGTTTCAAGTATTCAATCGCTTCGTTCAATGTTCCTGGTAAATCATCAATCCCTGCTTCCTTGCGTTCACTAGCAGACATTGCATAGATGTTGCGATCTACTGGAGCAGGAACTTCCATTTTTTCTTTAACCCCTTCAAGACCCGCTGTTAAAATCGCAGCCATTGCTAAATATGGGTTCGCTGATGGGTCTACACTACGCAATTCAATACGTGTTGAAATTCCACGAGATTCTGGAATACGGATAAGCGGCGAACGGTTACGTGCCGACCACGCAATATATACAGGAGCTTCGTAACCTGGAACTAAACGTTTGTACGAGTTTACGGTTGGGTTACATACCGCAGTTAGAGCTTTGGCATGTCTCATCACTCCAGCGATAAAGTGACGGCAAGTGTCACTTAGACGTTGCTCTCCATTTTCGTCAAAGAACGCATTCTTTCCATCTTTATCAAATAATGATAAGTTGAAGTGCATTCCACTTCCGGCAATTCCGAATACTGGTTTCGGCATAAATGTTGCATGCAATCCATGTTTACGGGCAATAGTTTTTACTACTAGTTTGAATGTTTGAATATTGTCACAAGCTGCAACGGCATCAGAGTATTTCCAGTCGATTTCGTGTTGGCCTGGTGCTACTTCATGGTGACTTGCTTCAATATCGAAGCCGATCTTTTCTAATTCAAGAACGATTTCACGACGGCATTCTTCTCCAAGGTCGATTGGCGCTAAGTCGAAGTAGCTTCCTTGGTCATTTCCTTCAAGGGTTGGTTCACCATTTTCGTCCAATTTGAATAAGAAAAACTCTGGCTCTGGTCCTAAGTTGAAGTTTGAGAACCCTAATTCTTTCATTTCATTTAACACACGTTTTAAGTTTGAACGAGGGTCCCCCG
>NZ_DBHISP010000024.1:0-12222 GCF_057274575.1 Granulicatella sp.
GGTGTCACTACTTGGGATATCGATCAATTTGTCCAAAGAAAAATTGAAGAAGCAGGCGGATCTGCTCCTCAAATTGGTTATGAAGGGTATAAATATGCAACGTGTCAAAGTATCAATGATGAAATTTGTCATGGCTTTCCGCGTCGTAAACCATTAAAATCAGGAGATTTAGTCAAAGTTGACTTTTGTGTGGAATTAAAAGGCGCTTTATCGGATTCATGTTGGAGTTACATTGTTGGTGAAAGTACTCCAGAAATCGACCACCTATATGAAGTGACAAAGAAAGCTTTATACTTAGGTATTCAACAAGCTAAAGTTGGAAATCGTATTGGGGACATTGGACACGCAATCCAAACATATGTGGAAAGTGAAGGGTTGTCTGTTGTTCGTGATTTTATCGGACATGGAATTGGACCAACGATTCATGAAAGCCCAGCAGTTCCTCACTACGGCGAACCAGGAAAGGGTCTTCGTTTAAAAGAAGGAATGGTTATTACGATTGAGCCAATGGTGAATACTGGAACTTGGAAAGCAGAAATGGAAAGTAATGGGTGGACCGCTCATACATTAGATGGTGGATTAAGCTGCCAATTTGAACATACATTAGCCATTACAAAAGATGGTCCACGTATTTTAACATTACAAAAAGATCACGCAGAAGATGTGTTGAACTAAGGAGAGGAAGTAAATATGGCAATTTTAGTAACAGGTGGAGCTGGATATATCGGTTCTCATACAGTCATTGAATTAGATAAAGCAGGATTTGAAGTTGTGATCGTTGACAACTTCTCAAATAGCTCGCCAGAAGTATTGAACCGTTTAAAAACAATCACAGGGAAAGATTTTCCTTTATATGAAGGAGATATTCTAAATCGAGATTTCTTAGTATCTGTTTTTGAAAAAGAAAATATCGATTCAGTGATTCATTTTGCAGGGTTCAAGGCTGTGGGAGAGTCTGTTGAAAAACCTTTAGAATACTATCACAACAACATCACAGGAACATTAGTATTATTAGACGTAATGCGTCAATTTAACGTGAAGGATATCGTATTCAGCTCAAGTGCAACTGTATATGGAATGAACAACGTGGTTCCTTTTAAAGAAGAAATGCCAACTAGCGCAACAAACCCTTATGGTTATACAAAAGTGATGCTTGAACAAATCTTAAATGATGTTGCTTTCTCAGATAGCGACTGGTCTGTCACAAACTTACGTTACTTCAACCCAATCGGAGCGCATGAAAGTGGATTGATTGGAGAAGCTCCAAACGGAATTCCAAACAACTTAATGCCATACATCACTCAAGTAGCTGTTGGTAAACGCGAATTCTTAAGCGTGTTTGGTGACGACTACGATACACATGATGGTACTGGAGTTCGTGACTACATCCACGTTGTTGATTTAGCTCGTGGGCACGTACTTGCAGTTAAAAACAATGCGGCACAAAAAGGTGCAAAAGTCTTTAACTTAGGAACTGGTATTGGATACAGTGTGTTAGATTTAGTAAAAGCATTTATCGCGGAAAATGGAGTGGATATTCCTTATAAAATTGCACCTCGTCGTGCAGGAGATATTGCAACTTGTTATGCGAATGCTTCAAAAGCGAAAGAAGTGCTAGGATGGGTAGCTGAAAAGAACTTGAACGATATGGTTCGCGACTCATGGAACTGGCAAAAGAAAAATCCAGAAGGCTATTAACAGGATACGAGAGCGAACGCTCAGGACTGAAACACTGGACCGGAGTAACGCAAAGGACTTGGAACAAGTCGTGCGGATACTACGGGAAGTGGACGTCAGTCCTGTGAGCTCGAGTTCAACTTTGAAAAAAGTTATATACAAGGCAAAAGAACTCCTTCGGAGTTGTTATTGTGGCAAGAATAGTAGGATACCGGTTTGAGTCTAAGGTCTCAAACCTACCAAGCTTCAAAGGGAGAGTAGCGAATAAATCGCAACTCTCCCTAATTCACATTGGTTATAAATCCCTACTACTGCCACAATAACTCCGAGGAGTTATTTCTTTTGAATACAATTAAAGGGGTTCTGATTCCCCTCAGTGGGAAAAAAACAGCTATTACGAATCCAATCGTAATAGCTATTTTGTTTATCTTTTTACACGTTTTAAGGCTTCTTTAAAAAGTGGATATATGATTGGAACTGCGATAATAGTAAGGGCGGCTGAACCGAAAGTCCCTGTAATCTTATTGATGGCTTGAATAAAGGCTGGAGCTAAGGCAAGGCCTCCGACAATCATTCCGCGTAAAAATGTATATTTAATAATATTCACAATTATTTTTGTGAGGGCTGCTAAAACACCAATTAAGATGATGTTTCTAATTTTATCATCTTTCTTTAATGCTCTTTCGTAAACAAGATGGATGATTAAGCAGACAATTAATGATTCAAGAATGGTTTCCCAGACAACGGTGGTATAACCATTTAAGATATCAAAGATTCCAAGCCCGATGGTTGCAGCGATGGCTCCTTGTTTTGTTCCAAATAATAAACATCCCACAACAACAAGTGCGTTCCCAAAATGAACGAATTGTGTGGAAAATGGTATTTGAATTCTAAAGACACTTATACCTAAAAAAATTAAAGCTGCGAATAAGCTTGTTTGAACTAAATCTCTTAAATCTGTATTTTTCATAATGACACCTCGGTTGTAAATTTTGTTGTAAGCATTCCAAGTTTTTTCTCGATTGGAAGACCAAATGGAATTCGTTCAGGTTGTTGACTGCTCAGTTGAAGCACTTCGTCGATAAAATTAAGTGTGAACGATAGGGCTTCTTCCACGGTCATGTATTGAAGGATGCACGCAGTTGTTAAAGCGGCTAGTGTATCACCTGTACCGTAAAAATGATGCGGGTATTTTGTTGTATAAAAATCAAAAAATGAATCCGATTCTTTATAATATAGTTGAACGCCTGTAACTTCCTCATTATCAGGACATCCAGTAATGATGATGTACTCGGGCCCGAGTTCAGCTAGTTTCTTGGCTAGTTCCCTTGTAAAGTCCATCGTGATTTTTCCGGTAGGATACGCCGTTTCGGTTAATAAGCAGGCTTCCGTAATATTGGGATAAATCACATCAGCATGTTGAATGAGTTTTCTCATCGCATCAACGTGTTCTGCTGTAAATCCGATATATAACTTCCCGTTGTCCCCCATGATTGGATCGACAAAAATTTTCGTAGACTCTGGCAATTTTTCAATGGAATCGATCATTAATTCAATTTGTTCTGTGTTTCGGAAGTATCCTGTTAAAACAGCATCCGGTTTTAATTCCAGATTTTCCCATTGACAAAGTGACTGCCTCATAAATTCTGTTTGGTCCGCAATCGCGATATTTTTGAATCCGCCGGTATGAGATGATAGAAGTACTGTTGGTAGTAATATCGTTTCAATCTGACAACAAGCAAAAATCGGGATAGCGGGGGCGAGTGCGACTTTGCCGATTCCAGGTAAGTCGTTTGCGATTAATATTTTTTTCATATCTATTCCTCGACTTTCAATGTATTTGTATTGTAAAACGGGACAGGTGAGGATACAATAGGGATGAAAATGAACTGTACCGGTACAGTGGGGGTGTGTCATGTATCAATATCAACAATTAGCACAAGCATTAAAAAGCGAAATATTAAGCGGAACTATACAAAAAGGGGATAAACTTCCCTCAATTCGAGAATTAGTTTCTCGATACGGGGTTAATAAGGATACGGTACAACGTGCCTTGCGTAGTCTAAAAGATGAAAGTTTTATTTATGCGGTCGAAAAAAGTGGCTTTTATGTATTAAAGAATTCTGAGCCGAAACCGTTGAAGGAATTTGAAGAAGACTATTCTCAACTTCCAATTGAGGACTTGCGTATATGCTTTAATCAATCGCTTGCTAGTGCGCATGATCTAAAACTAACCAAAAAAGAGCAAGCTTCTGGGATGGATGAATTGATTCAGGCGTTAATGCCTATTTTAGAAGAGTATGGGGTATATGCTGCAAAGGAACAACTAGTAATCACGACGGGGACGCAACAAGCGCTCTATATTTTGTTACAGATATTTCAAGGGAAAAAGGTGTTGCTCGAACAACCGACTTATGCACGAATGAATGAATTGGTGAAGCATTTGAACATTCCGTACGAAACGATTGATCGCAGAATTGACGGAGAAATTGATTTAAACCGATTAGAGGAATTGTTTTCGAGTGGAAAATTTTCACTATTCTATACGATTTCTAGGTTTCATAACCCTCTTGGTGGAAGTTATAGTGAAGCGACAAAGAAAAAAATTGTAGAACTAGCGAGACGTTACTCTGTATATATTATTGAAGATGATTATATGGCAGACTTTGTAGAGGGGAATGCAACACCACTTCATTATTACGATATGGATGGAAGAGTTATTTACGTAAAATCCTTTTCGTCTATTTTGTTTTCAGCCTTGAAAATAGGGATTGTTGTCTTGCCTAAAGCATTGGTAGACACTTTTTCAATGCGCAAGCAGTGGATGGATTACGATTCAAACGTGATGATGCAAAAAACTTTTACCCTTTTTATTGAAAACGGAATGTTTGAGAAACATCGTAAAGAAATGGTTGGAAAATATATCGAAAAAAGTAAGCGCGCTAAGAATTGGATGATATCGTTAGGAATTCACGAAGGAGTTCTTCACGGTACACAATGGGTGTTTAAGAAAAATTCAATAATAGAAGAGAGACTACAAACCATGAACCTTAAGTCGAAGCGTCTTGATGATTACTTTATCTCGAAAAATGCTCCCTCTTTAGAGCGGTTGGATTTGACTAAAATCCGCGAAATTTAGGTAAAAAGAAAGGTTAACAATTTATCTAAAAAATTTGCAAATCTCACACTTATTTGGTATAGTAACTACAACAATAATCGATCTCTATAAGGGAGTAACTGGCAACCAATCGTTGCGATAATATCAACAGCAAGCGAATTCTCGCTGGTATTATCTTGAACAGTGAGACTTATGTTTATTATCAAACGGATGATGGGCATAAGTCTCTCTTTTTATAGAAAAAGAAAAAGGAGTGTATTTTGTTGGAACAACAAACAAACCCCGTATATTTACAGTCAGTGGAGGAAGTTTTTAAAGAAGTTCAATCTAGCCCTTCTGGATTAAGTTCAAAAGAAGCTGCTTCTAGACTTGAAAAATACGGCGCAAACACATTACAGGAAGGTAAGAAAAAATCACTTTTAGAAAAATTTGTGGATCAATTTAAAGATTTCATGATTTTAGTGCTTTTAGTCGCTGCGGTTGTTTCGATGTTTGCACATAGTGGTGAGCCAGATCCTACAGATGCCATTATCATCTTAGCAGTAGTATTACTGAATGCTATTTTAGGGGTGTTCCAAGAATCAAAAGCTGAAGAAGCTATCGAAGCGTTGAAGAAAATGGCTTCACCTGTAGCAAGTGTTTTACGTGATGGACATGTAGAACATATTAAGGGGGAAGATATCGTAGTCGGAGACGTCGTTATCCTTGAAGCTGGGGATGTCGTTCCAGCGGATATGCGTTTATTCGAAGTGAATACAGTAAAAATTGAAGAGTCTGCTTTAACAGGGGAATCTGTTCCGGTGGATAAAGACTTAGTGATTCCTACAGGAGATGAAGTAGGGATTGGAGACCGTACAAATATGGCGTTCTCAAGTACAAACGTAACTTATGGCCGTGCTGTTGGTGTGGTTACAAGTACTGGTATGAATACAGAAGTTGGTAAAATCGCTAATATGTTAGCAAACACTGAAGAAGGTAAAACACCACTTCAAGAAAATCAAGATGCTCTTGGTAAATGGCTAACAATCATGATTTTAGTGATTGCTGTTATTATCTTCGTAGTAGGGATGCTTAGAGGAAATGAATGGACTCATATGTTATTAACAGCGATTGCAATTGCCGTTGCTGCAATTCCAGAAGGGTTACCAGCGATTTCTACAATTATCCTTGCATTAGGAACTCAAAAAATGGCGCAACGTAACGCGCTTGTTCGTAAATTGCCAGCTGTTGAAACATTAGGTGGAGTGGAAATTATCTGCTCCGATAAAACAGGAACGTTGACACTCAACCAAATGACGGTTGAAAAAATGGTTTATGACAACGAAATTCATGATGCGTCAGAAGAAATTTCTAAAGACAATATCGCGCTTCGTGTAATGAACTTAGCCAACGATACTAAGATTTCTCAAGACAATTCATTATTAGGGGACCCAACTGAAACAGCGATGGTTCAATACGGTTTGGATAAAAACTATGATGTTCGAGAAGAGTTAGTGAACATTCCTCGTATTGCTGAAGTTCCGTTTGACTCAACTCGTAAATTAATGACAACGATCCATCAATTAGAAGACGGTAAATACTTGATTGCGACAAAAGGTGCTCCAGATATGTTGTTAGACCGTGTGACTAAGATTGATAAACATGGTGAAGTTTCTGCATTCACTGAAGATGACCGTACAACATTAATGAAATTAAATAAAGAAATGGCTACTCAAGCGCTTCGTGTGTTAGCAATGGCATACAAAGTGATTGATACTCTTCCTGAAACAGTGGATTCAGATTCAATCGAACATGATTTAATCTTTGCTGGTTTAGTAGGGATGATTGACCCAGAACGTAAGGAAGCAGCGGCTGCGATTAAAGTAGCGCAATCAGCTGGTATCCGTACAATCATGATTACTGGTGACCACCGTGATACAGCCCAAGCGATTGCAAAACGTTTAGGTATCCTTCGTCCAGATCAAGAAGACGGAGTATTAACTGGTGGCGAATTAAACGATATTTCTGATGAAGAATTAGAACGTACTGTTGAAACGTACTCTGTATATGCTCGAGTATCTCCAGAACATAAAGTTCGTATCGTAAAAGCTTGGCAAAAGAATGGCAAAGTTGTTTCGATGACAGGAGATGGGGTAAACGATGCTCCTTCACTGAAGCAAGCCGATATCGGTGTTGGTATGGGAATTACAGGTACTGAGGTTTCTAAAGGTGCTTCAGATATGGTACTTGCTGATGACAACTTCGAAACAATCGTAGTAGCTGTTGAAGAAGGACGTAAAGTTTTTTCGAATATCCAAAAAGCGGTTCAATATTTACTATCTGCCAACTTTGGTGAAGTAATGACGATGTTTGTTGCGACAATGGCTGGCTGGTCAATTCTAGAACCAATCCATATTTTATGGATCAACTTAGTAACAGACGTATTCCCAGCGATTGCTTTGGGTCTTGAAGAAGCAGAAGCAGATATCATGAACCACCCACCACGCGGTAAGAGCTCGAACTTCTTATCAAACGGTGTATTACCAAGTATCTTCTACCAAGGTTTCTTCGAAGGTGGTATTACTTTATTTGTATTCTGGTATGCGACTGAAGTAGCGAAATGGGGTAATCCAGTTGGGGAAACCATGGCGTTTGCAACATTAGGGTTAATCCAATTGTTCCATGCGTTCAACGTGAAATCAGTGTACAAATCACTTGGTGAAGTTGGTGCATTCAAGAACAAGATGTTTAACTATGCAATCCTATTATCAGCCGTAATGCTTCTAAGCGTAATGGTGATTCCTGGATTAACAACGGTGTTTGATGTAGCGACTCTAACGGCGGGTCAATGGTTGTTTGTAGTTGGTTCAGCATTCTCAATTGTTCCAATCGTTGAAATTTCTAAAGCAACTATGCGCGCAATGGGGATGGATAAAGATTAATTAATTGACTCAAAAAGGCTCACTATTAGTGAGCCTTTTTCGTATATGAAAGTAGATTAGAGAGTTAAACTTTTATTCATCTGTGTATTTTGCTAAAATATTTTAAGTAGATTGGAGTGTGGGGATATGGTCATTACAAAAATTGAAGTTCAGAAGAAAAAAGGGCGTTACAATATTTATTTGAATGATGCTTTTGCCTTTGGTGTAGATGAGGCAACAGTTGTAAAGTATGCCTTGTTTAAAGGAACCGAACTAACAAAAGAACAAATTGAAGAAATTCAGCATGATGATTGTATTCAGCAAGCCTATCAAAAAGCATTACACTTTTTAAACTTCAAGCTTCGTTCGACGAAGGAAGTCTATGAAAAATTAGAAAAATTGGAATTCGATGACGATATTATTAATGAAGTTCTTGGAAAGTTACATGAACAAAATTTTATCAATGATACGTTTTATGCTGAAAGCTATTTGAATCAGGCAAAGTTTGTTACATTCAAAGGGCCGAAGTCTGTCATTTTTGATTTACAGAAGAAGGGGATTAGTGACAAAGTCATTCAAACCGTTCTTGAAGGCTATTCTCTAAAAGAGCAGCTCAAAAATGCGATTCAAATCGCTCAGTCGTATTTAAAAGGACAAAAAAGAGTTACTACTAAAGTAGCAAAGCAAAAGGTAAAAGTATTCGTGATGCAAAAAGGATATTCGAAAGAAATTGCCGAAGAAGTAGTTCCTTTCCTATCGTTTGAAGCTCAAAACGAGATGGAAGCAGAATTGGCAATAAAGGAGATTGCAACTATTTACCGACGTATCACCAAAAAATATGAAGATAATGAATCAGCGCTATGGTATCAAATCAAAGGGAAGTTGTATCAAAAAGGATTTACCTCCAGTGTGATTGAACAAGCTATCGCGCAATTTGAAATGGAGAAAGAAGAATGGATTTAGCCGGAATTGGCGTAAAAATGTGGGACGAGAAGAAAATCAAGCGTTTTAGAAAGGCGCTACTAGATTGGTATGATAAAGAAAAACGGGATTTGCCTTGGAGAAGAACGCAAAATCCATATTTCATTTGGGTGAGCGAAATCATGCTTCAACAAACAAGAGTGGATACAGTAATTCCATATTACGAGCGTTTTCTAGCAACTTTTCCAACTATAAAAGATTTGGCTGAAGCTCCTGAAGAGATTTTATTAAAATGCTGGGAAGGACTTGGGTATTACTCACGAGTACGTAATATGCAGAAGGCAGCCATTCAAGTGATGGAAGAGTTTGGTGGAGAATTTCCAAATACTTATGACGGAATCCTATCGTTAAAAGGGATAGGCCCTTATACTGCTGGAGCGATTGCAAGTATTGCATTCGGGTTGCCAGAACCAGCAGTTGATGGAAATTTGATGCGAGTCATTAGTAGACTATTTGAAGTGAATTTAGATATTGGAAACCCAAGCAATCGATGGGCTTTCCAAGAAATTGCTGAAATTCTTATTGACCCTGACAGACCCGGAGATTTTAATCAGGCTCTGATGGATTTAGGTTCCGATATCGAGTCTCCGGTGAATCCTCGTCCAGAAGAAAGTCCGGTGAAGGAATTTAGTGCAGCGTATCAAAATGGAACGATGCATATTTATCCGATTAAGAAACCGAAGAAGAAACCCACGCCAATGAAGTGGAGAGCCTTCGTGGTTCAGGATGAGCAAGGGAGATTTTTAGTTGAAAAAAATACACAAGCGGATTTGCTCAGTGGCTTTTGGCATTTTCCGTTGATTCGTGATTTCAGCACAATTGGAGAATCGATTGACCTATTTGAGGGCATGCTAGAAGAATCTTCAAATTATGAAATCAATCAGAATATACCATTAGAAGTTCAATTTGAAAGTCTTTACAGAATGAAATTAACACCGATTCGACTTCTTCCTAAATCGGTCAAGCATATTTTCAGTCACCAACGATGGGATATTGAATTACAATATGCGAACGTATCAGGTAAGGTGAAGAATAATTCATCTAGAACTCTAAAGTGGGTTACTAAAGAAGAGATGAAACTTCTGCCTCAATCAAGAGTTCAAGGGAAAATGTGCGAAATTTTAGTCGGACAAGAGCTTTTATAAATGAATGAGCTAAAATCGCATCGCTGTACTGTTTTTTGTTCACAGAATGCTAGAAATATGCTATACTACTAGTGATTTGAAAAACACTAAGAGTTATCTCTTAAATAGATACAGAAAGTTGGATATAGTGGTGCACAATCCCAGAGAAGGAGAATTCATCACTGTCAAGAGTTATAAACATGATGGTAGTCTTCATCGCACTTGGCGCGACAGCATGATTTTGAAGACAAGCGACCAAGCTATTATCGCTTGTAATGATCATACTCTTGTGACTGAGTCCGACGGAAGAAGATGGTTGACGAGGGAGCCAGCGTTACTTTATTATCATAAACATTATTGGTTTAATATTGTAACGATGATTCGTCAAAAGGGAATATCTTATTATTGTAATCTTGCCTCGCCTTATGTATTGGATGCTGAGGCGTTGAAATATATCGATTATGATTTAGATATTAAGATTTTTCCAGATGGTGAAAAACGATTGCTTGATGTCGATGAGTATGAATTACATCGACGACAAATGCATTATTCGAAAGAAATTGATCAAATCCTAAAGGCAAATGTAGAAATTCTTGTGGATTGGATTAATAATAAAAAAGGCCCGTTCTCGCCAGAATATGTCGATTTATGGTATGAAAGATATATTCAATTAACCTATCGTAAATCATAACTCATGATAGCTGAGTTAAAAGCAAGTAGCAAAGGCTGCTTGCTTTTTTGTTATCTAGGATAAATTTTTGGGAATCTTCTATTAATGCATTAGCGCTTTTGGTAAAATAGGACTAGAGCTAAGGAGGGATTCCCATGTCAAAAATCAAAGAGTTACAACTGAGTTCAGATATTCGCGGTATTGCTATTGCGACAGAAGAGTTTGATGCAACGTTGACAGTAGAAGAGAGTCGTTTAATTGCGAGTGCATTCGTGAAATGGTTACAGAAACGGTATCCGTCTAAAAACATTTCGGAATTAATTGTTGGAATCGGTCGTGATAGTCGTATTAGTGGACCGGATTTGACAAAAGAATTTATTAAAGTATTATCGGCTTTTGGGGTTCACGTAATCGATTTTGAAATGGCAACGACTCCAAGTATGTTTATGGCGACTCAATTTGAAGAATTTAACTGCGATGCGACAGTAATGTTTACTGCGAGTCATTTACCATATTATTATAACGGACTGAAATTTTTCACGCTTGAGGGCGGATTAGAGTCTAGTGATATTCGTGACATTATTGGACTGGTGGATGAAAAGGAAGAACTATCACAAGGACCAGTTTCTTCTATAGAAGTGAAAAGTATTTTTGAACGTTACAGCCATCATTTAGTGGAGTTGATTCGTAAGGGGAGTCAGAGCGAAAAAGAAAAACCGCTTGAAGGATTACATATCATAGTCGATGCTGGGAATGGAGCAGGAGGTTTCTTTGTTAAAAATGTACTAGAAGAACTAGGTGCTAAAACTGAAGGCTCGCAATTCTTAGATCCAGATGGAACTTTCCCAAATCATATTCCGAACCCAGATAATAAAGAAGCAATGGAGAGTATTAAGAATCAAGTTCTAGCAGTCAATGCTGATTATGGAGTGATTTTTGATACAGATGTGGATAGGGCTGCAGTGGTAACAGGAAGTGGAGAACTTCTTAATAGAAATAATTTAATTGCTGTTTTAAGTGTGATTGCGATAAGCGAGCATCCTGGAACAACAATAGTAACGAATTCTCCTACAACTGAACACTTGAAAAACTTCATTATGAATTTAGGTGGAAGTCAATATCGATATATATCGGGTTATCGTAACGTTATAAACAAAGCAATAGAATTAAATAATCAAGGAATTGATTGTCAGTTGGCGATTGAAACTAGTGGTCATGCAGCATTCAAAGAGAATTACTTCTTAGATGATGGAGCATATGTGGTCGCAAAAATACTAATGTTGCTTCCTAGATTGGTTGCTCAAGGGGATACCTTAGATTCATTAATTAAAAAGCTAGTGCAACCAAAAGAAGTTGTAGAAGTTCGATTTAAGATTGAAACTGAAGATTTCAAAGCTAAAGGGTTAGAAGTAATCAAAGATTTCCCTAATTGGATTCCGAAAGACTGGGTAGTAAATCCTGAAAATGAAGAAGGAGTTCGAATTGACTTTAAAGGGGAATATGGAGATGGATGGCTTCTTTTACGGATGAGTTTACATGAGCCACTTTTAGTATTACAAATAGAAAACGATATAGAGGGATATCAAACTAAGATTCTTAAAACGATAAATGAAATACTGAACCGATATCCTGAACTTAATCAGAATAGACTAGAAGCATTGTTTTAATAGTGATTAAAAAGATACAGTTTGCATTTTTTGTGAACTGTACTATTTTTTTATAAAAAGTAAATCTTTTCAGTTGCAAACCAAA
>NZ_DBHISP010000025.1:0-12006 GCF_057274575.1 Granulicatella sp.
TACTAAAGCGTTGAAAGAAGAATTTGGTATCGGACAAGAAACGCTGGAATTAGTGTTGGATGGATTGTTGAAACCAGGGCGTGACCCACGTGAAGAAGTGGCAGGACCAATCTTACGTAGCGATGTCTTGAAGATGGAAGACTTACAAGTAGGAATGGAACTCGAAGGAACCGTTCGTAACGTAGTGGACTTCGGGGCATTCGTCGATATCGGTGTGAAACAAGACGGCCTTGTTCATATTTCGAAATTGAAGAAAGGTTTCGTGAAACATCCAAGTGACGTCGTTGCAGTTGGGGATATCGTAACGGTTTGGGTGACGGAGCTTGACCTCAAAAAGGGTCGGGTCGGCCTCTCTATGATTGGACCGGAAAATAAATAATTACGCTGCTATTACTGTGTTCTGCAGGAACTCTTTATAGTAGCGACAATAGCTGTACCGGGGTGAGCCTGTAGTCTCACTCCCTACTGAGCCTCAAAGGGACTCTACGGATGACTCCTAGAGTCCCTAATTTGCATCAGTTACACTCGCTATTATCGCTACTATAGATTCCGAGCAGAACTCCGTAATAGCATTTTTTTATACAATCATAAAGATGCCTTAGTGGAGGGGAAGAGCGTATTGCGGTTCCTAGCAAGAAGTCTTTCTAATAGCGATAACAACTGTACCAGAGTGAGCATAGTGACTCACTTCATTTTTGAAAACTTATAAAGCAGGATTGGTGAGTGCACTGCTTTGGCTAGATGGAAAGATAGCATTCTCTTTTAGTTACTTGTACAGAAAAACTACTAACAAAGTGGAATGTAAAAAATAAGTTGCTGCATAAAGATGATTCCGAAAAGACTAACGGATTCTATCATCACAGTAACGTGATACGCATCGAAAGTGAGGGAGAAAGACAGAAATAGTCTAAATATATTTATGTATTTAGAGTATTTCGTTTTCTTTCCCCCACAAAGTTGAATAGGAATGAGCTAGCTAGTTACAGCGAAGCTCATTCCATTCAACCACTGTGCTTAAGCGGAGTAGGGACTTGTCCCGTACTCCGCGTTTGAATCTTCGAAGGTGAGAGACCCCGGGGCTCGAACCGGTGCAACGTTACAGTGATGATGAAGATATCCGTTAGGAAAGGCGGAATCATTTCTTTTATAAAGAACACGAACCAAAGCGAACTCTAAATTTTCAGTAAATTCCACATGCATTAGTGGTATTTTTTTATGGATGCAAGTATACTAGAATAGTATATGCATAACGGAAAGGGGAATGTGAGATGACTCAAAATCCTGCTTTAGTTCAGTTGACAGAAAATGCAAAACAAATCTATCAACTGATTTCAAAACAAAAAACACATCTTTGCTTGGCGAAATGCCCTGCTTTCGAAGAGATTATTGACACACAATTATTTGGTTTATCAAAACAAGTAGAATTTGCTGTAGCGATGGATTTAATCCATGCTAATGAAGGACATAAAATTATGGCGGATTTGGAGTATGCTTTAAATGATATGTATATCCAAATCTATGAAGAAACGCACCAAAAGTAGAGGAGGACTCTCATGTTAAATTTTCATGAAAAAATGAAACGCCTCCTAAAAGTAGATCCGCTGATTATGGGGTTATATGTATTGCTTTCTGTATTTGGACTAGTAATGGTCTATAGTGCAAGTAGTTATTATGCTTTAGTCAATCAAGGAAACTCCGAAGCTTTTATGGTAAAACAGCTCTTATATATCGTCCTTGGGGTGTTATTGGCGCTAGGAATTTCCATTCTCCCAGAGAAATGGATGAAGAGTGAGAAAGCAATGATTGCTTCCTTCGGGGTCATTTTTGTACTGCTGGTTGTCGTATTATTCACGAAAGGAATAAATGGGGCAAAGAGTTGGATTAATTTAAAAGTGTTTAACTTACAGCCATCTGAATTAGTGAAACTTTTTGTAATTTGGATTTCTGCTTATTTATATAGTAAGAATGAAAGAAGTAAACGAGATTGGAGATTCTATTTAGTCCCAGGGGGAGTCACTATCTTCCTCTTTGGAATGATTATGCTTCAACCCGATTTAGGGACGGGAATGATTGTTGTTGCAGTGGCGCTTTTACTAGGATTAATGACGGGCGTTTCCAATCGAGCGTTAGCTTCCTGGGGGGCAGTTTTTGCGCTTCTGTATGGAATTACGTATTTAGATGCATCCATTTTTGAAAAAATCGGACTAAAAGCCTATCAAGTCAGTCGTTTTACATCTTTTCATAATCCATGGGCAGATGCGAGAGGTTCTGGATATCAATCCATCCAAGGGTTTCTAGGATTATCTAGAGGAAATTGGTTTGGAACAGGGTTGTCCAATTCAGTTCAAAAAACGGGGTTCCTTCCAGAAGCTCATACGGACTTTATCTTAGCCATTGTTGGAGAAGAACTTGGCTTTGTCGTTATTTTTGTGTTGATGCTAGCCATTGTAGGGTTCATTATTGCGATGTTTTATAAAGGAAACAAGTGTAGGAGCTTGTTTGCAAAATACTTATGTTATGGAGTAGCGATTTTATTTTTAATCCAATCCGGAATTAATATTGGGGCGCTAGTCGGATTTGCTCCGTTAACAGGAGTTCCCTTGCCACTTATCAGTTATGGAGGATCTAGCTTCCTAGCCTCTAGTGTTGGGGTGGGCTTTGTGCTTTGGGCAATTCGAAATGACCAAAAAGAAAAAGAACCAACTCCTTCAAAAGAAGAAGCAACTCTAGAAGAAGAACAAAAACCAATAGAATTAAAAGCGATGTAGAAGGGAGAAAGAATGGAACAACAAGAAAGACAAGCACTCGTTGTTTGGTTGTATACATTGAAACCAATTAAACAATTGAAGCGATTTGGAAATATTCATTATATTTCAAAGCGTTTGAAATATATCTACTTATATGTGAACAAAGATGAAGTAGAAAGTGTGATGGAACGTTTATCTAATTTCCATTTTGTTCGTAAAGTTGAGCCTTCTCTTCGAAAAGAAATTCGAATGGATTTCACTCAGATTCTTCCTGAATTAAGAGAAGAAATTGAAAAAGAGAAAGCTGAACAAAAAGCTTCAGAGAGACTATAGAAAAATCCGTGTACTCACTTTGTACACGGATTTTTGTCATTTATAAAAAGAGACCGATGAAGATCGATAGTGTCCCAAGAATCGTAGCTACTACTAGAAAAAGAACGACAGAAGAATAGGAAAACACAATCCATTTTTTCCCTTCTCTTTCTGAAGAGAGTCGACGAGAGAATGATTTCAAAAAATCTGTACGACTTAAGTAGGCAAAAAGTCCTAACATTAAGAAAAGTAAAGCGCACATAAATAGAGCGTTGCTAAAGTGTAGAAAGGAGAAGCCACTGGTAATGCTCACGAATAGTGCACAAAGAAGAATGATGCAGCCGGAAAAGATTCCGATTTGTTTCAAATCGAATTTCATAAAGGTGCTCCTTTTCATTTATTCCTTACAATGTATCAGAAGTTTTGCAAAATCGCAATTCCTTTTGTGAAACTAATTAGTTGAAACTTTAATTCTTTAGATAGTATGATGAAAAAGAATTAGAAGATAAATAATGGAGGTGTAAGGTTGAAAAACTATCTTAAATATATCGCAAAACGTATTTTTTACATGTTTTTAACACTATTTTTAATTGTGACAATTACATTCTTTTTAATGAAACTATTGCCTGGGTCTCCATATGCCAATGAGGAGCAACTAACACAGGCTCAACTCGAAATTATGAATGCGAAGTATGGGTTAGATAAACCCGTATTCGTTCAATACTGGATTTATATTACGGGTCTATTCCGTTTAGATTTTGGACAATCTTTCCAATATAATTCGACGGTAGCGAATTTGATTTTTTCTAGGGTAGGACCTTCTTTCCAACTTGGATTCCAAGCGTTGATCTTTGGAACGATTGTGGGTTCTCTCTTAGGGATGGTGGCAGCCATGAGACAAAATACTTGGGTGGATACAATAGCAACTTTCTTTGCAATTATCGGTCGTTCTGTTCCGAGTTTCGTGTTCGCTGTCGTTTTACAATTGTTATTTGGGGTGATTTTCCCTATTTTCCCAATTGCTTTATGGAACCAAGGTTTTGTTTCCTCTATTTTACCGACACTAGCGCTTTCGATTTCTCCGATTGCTGACTCTGCTCGTTTCGTGAGAACGGAAATGGTAGAAGTATTGCATTCGGATTATATTGAACTTGCTAGAGCAAAAGGATTAAGTCGTTTTGAAGTGGCATTTCGACATGGATTTCGAAATGCGATTATTCCCCTCGTGACGATTCTTGGACCGATGCTCGTAGGATTGATGACAGGGTCGATGGTGATTGAGAATATTTTCTCGATCCCTGGTATCGGGGAGCAATTCGTGAAGTCGATTTTAACAAATGACTATCCAACGATTATGGGAGTAACGATGTTGTATTCAACATTATTAGTATTTGTGATTTTAATGGTCGATTTACTATACGCTTGGATTGATCCTCGTATTCGAATTACAGATGAAGGAGGGGAAGTATAATGGCAGAAGTATCTGAAAAAGATTTATTCCAAAGAGTGGATTTGAGTCGTACTGCTGACCGAGAAAAAATCGCTTCTCCGTCTTTAAACTTTTTACAAGACTCTTGGAGACGATTAACGAAAAATAAAGGGGCTGTATTTTCTCTAGTCATCGTACTAGCGATTATTTTGCTTGCTATCTTGGCTCCAGTGATTGCTCCGTTTGATCCTCTTGAACAAAATGTGCAATTTTCAAATTTACCTGCTCGTATTCCTGGACTCTTTAGTGGTCTTCGAAACGGTATAGATGTCTATGCGCAACAAGGAGTTCCTGAAGGTGTCAACTTCTATTTTGGGACAGATAATTTAGGAAGAGATTTATTTTCACGTGTTTTATACGGGACACAAACTTCTTTGATTATTGCCTTTGCTGCTGCTTTGTTTGATATTACTATTGGAGTGACTTACGGAATTATTTCTGGATGGTTTGGAGGACGGGTAGATACCGTTATGCAACGATTCTTAGAAATTATTTCAGCAATTCCAAACTTAATTATTCTTGTTTTAATGTTATTAGTGATGAAACCAGGTCTCGTTTCGATTATCGTTGCGATTGGGTTTACAAGTTGGGTAACAATGGCTCGTGTTGTCCGTGCGCAAACATTGAAATTAAAGAATCTTGAATATATTTTAGCTTCTCGTTCTTTAGGACAAAGCTTTTGGAAAATTGCCTTCAAGCATTTACTACCGAATATGGCAGGCTTGATTATTATTCAAACCATGTTTTCAATTCCTTCAGCAATCTTCTTTGAAGCCTTCTTAAGCTTCTTAGGAATTGGGATTCCAGTTCCGGATGCTTCACTCGGTTCTCTGATTAATGGAGGATATAAAACATTCCGTATTTATCCAAACTTAATGTGGTTCCCATCAGGAGTCCTTTGTGTTTTAATGATTAGCTTTAACTTATTAGCAGACGGACTTCGAGATGCCTTTGACCCGAAAATGAAAGATTAGGAGGATTCGAATGAGCGAAACAATTTTATCTATTGAAAACTTACGAATCCACTTCAAAACTTTCGCAGGAGAAGTACAAGCGATTCGTGGAGTTAATCTAACTTTGCAAAAAGGGGAAACTCTCGCTTTAGTGGGGGAATCAGGCTCTGGGAAAAGTGTGACTGCTAAAAGCGTGATGCAATTGTTATCAAACAACGCGATGGTTAAAGAAGGTTCTATTCTATTTAAAGGGGAGAATCTCTTAGAAAAAAGCGAACGTGAAATGCAATCTGTTCGTGGAAAAGAGATTGCGATGATTTTCCAAGATCCAATGACCTCTTTGAATCCAACCATGAAAATTGGACGACAAATTGCGGAAGTGATTATTAAACACGAAAAAGCTTCAAAAGAAGAGGCATATAAACGTGCAGAAGAATTACTAGAGCTTGTAGGAATTCCAAATCCGAAAGAACGGATGAAACAATATCCTCACCAATTCTCTGGTGGTCAGCGTCAACGGATTGTGATTGCTATTGCCTTAGCTTGTAATCCCGATGTGTTGATTGCCGATGAACCAACAACAGCTTTAGATGTGACGATTCAAGCACAAATTCTAGAATTATTAAAAGAATTGCAATGTAAATTCCAAATGGCCATCATCTTTATTACGCATGACCTTGGAGTTGTGGCCAATGTCGCAGACCGTGTTGCTGTCATGTATGCAGGTAAAGTTGTTGAAGTCGGAACTTCCGATGAAGTTTTCTATAATCCTCAACATCCTTATACATGGGGCCTCCTTCGTTCGATGCCGACTTTACATACCGGAGATACTCTTTATGCGATTCCGGGGTCACCACCAGATTTATTAGATCCACCTGTTGGAGATGCCTTTGCACTTCGAAGCGATGTCGCGCTTGAAATCGACCGCGTAAAAGAACCGCCAATGTTCCAAGTATCTAGGACCCATTTTGCAGCTACGTGGCTTTTGGATCCACGTGCTCCAAAAGTAGAAGTGCCTGAGGAGATTTTAAGAAGACGTAAAAACTTTTTTGGAGAAGGAGGTGCGTCTAATGACTAATACAACTGAAAAGAAGAAACTGGTTGAAGTAAAACATCTAAAACAGTATTTTGGATCGAAGAAAAATGTCGTAAAGGCCATTGATGATATCTCCTTTGATATATATGAAGGAGAAACTTTCGGATTAGTAGGAGAATCAGGTTCTGGGAAATCAACAACAGGAAGAGCACTATTACGCCTATACCAACCGACAGATGGGGAAATCCTTTTTGAAGAAAAAGATATTGCGACACTAAAAAAAGGGAAAGAACTTCTTGAGTTTCGAAAAGAAGCGCAAATGATTTTCCAAGATCCTTACGCTTCACTAGATAGCCGGATGAAGGTGCGTGATATTATTGCAGAAGGTATCGATATTCATCATTTGGCTGCCTCAAAAGAAGAACGAAACCAAATGGTCGATGAACTGCTAGAAACAGTGGGGCTAAACCGAGAACATGCCAACCGTTATCCGCATGAATTTTCAGGAGGTCAACGTCAACGAATCGGGATTGCCAGAGCGCTCGCCTTAAATCCAAAATTCATCGTTTGTGATGAGGCAATTTCTGCACTAGACGTTTCCATTCAAGCACAAATTGTGAATTTGCTAAAGAAACTCCAGAAAGAAAAAGGACTCACTTATCTCTTTATTGCTCATGATTTATCCATGGTGAAATATATTAGTGACCGGATTGCTGTCATGTATCGTGGCCGTATTGTGGAAATGGGCTCTGCTGAATGTGTCTATACGAATCCGCAACACGCCTATACGAAGAGTTTGCTATCTGCCATTCCTCTACCCGATCCTCGTGAAGAGAAAAATAGAAAACGAATTGTTTATGCAGGTGAAGATTTCAATGAGAATGCAACTCTGCAAGAAGTAGAACCTGGTCATTTCGTTTTAAGATAATGAAGAAATAGAGGAAAATCGTACTTTTTATGGAAGCTATAGACATTTTTGGTAGAATTCTGTAAAATAACAGTACTATCTGAATTAATAGATAGTCCGCTTTCGAACGCGGATGAATAAGGGTGGAGGATTTGGTGGCATTTCCTCGTAGGAAACCTTAATGAGAAGGGAGAGAAAGTTATGTCAAATCAAGTAGTTTTTGATAAAGTAGCTCAATTGATTGCAAACCGTTTTAGTGTTGACGCTTCAACAGTAACGGAAGGCATGACATTCCAACAAGACTTAGGCGCAGATTCACTAGATGTCGTGGAATTAGTTATGGAATTAGAAGATGAATTTGGAATTCAAATTTCTGATGAAGATGCAGAAAATATCACAACAATTGGAGACGCGGTAAATTACATTGCAAGTCATCAATAAGAAAATGGAGAAACCGGAAGTGGAAACTTCCGGTTTTTTTGTGTTCCTGCCAGAAACGTTGATAGAATGCGAATGTTGAGAAAAAAGAAGAAAGAAATGTCTTTTATTCGTGGACAAACGGGTTTTAATGTGCTAAAAATGCGATAATGACGAGATTTTTATGATTAAAAGTAAATGAGTTTTTGGTAAAAAGATGATGAAAAAGCTTCTTAAAGGGTTGCAGTAATGGGGGAATGGGAGTATCATTTACATTATTCTAATATCAATCCAATTTGGAGGGAAACACATGAACAAAAAAACAATTGCTGGTTTATTAGGTGCTGCTTCATTAGTGACTTTAGCTGCATGTAATAATAGCAACAAAACAAGTGGTGATTCTTCATCAAATGCTAAAACTGAAGAACGCAAATTCGCTTCTGATGTAACAAACGAAGGGACTGTTATCAAAGGCGGAACTATTAACTACGCTGTGGTATCTGCTTCACCATTCAAAGGGTTAATTAACCCATTATTATATGTGGACTCAGGTGACGGTAGTTTAGTAGACTTCGCATTCGCGTCATTATTTGAATTCGATGCAAACCAACGTATTAAAAAAGATGGCGGTATGATGGAGTTCACTCTAGATAAAGAAAATAAAATTGTAACATTAAAATTACGTTCTAAAGACTACAAATGGTCTGACGGACAACCTTTAACAATCGACGACTACATTTTCACTTATGAATTCGTAGGACGTAAAGATTACGACGGAGTTCGTTACGATGAAAATGCTGAAAACATCGTTGGTATGAAAGATTTCCACGAAGGTAAAGCAGATAAAATCTCAGGACTTGAAAAAGTGGATGACCAAACTGTTAAAATTCACTTAGAAGAAGTTTACCCAGCTTTAGAAATGGGTGGTAACGCAATCTTAGGACAAATGTTACCAAAACATGTCTTCAAAGATATGTCTTATGAAGATGCAGTTAAATCAGAAAAAAGCCGTACAGATGTTGTAGGTAACGGACCATTTGTCGTTGATAAAGTAGTTCCTGGTGAATCTGTAACATATAAGAAAAACCCTTACTACTACAAAGGCGAACCTAAAGTGGATGGCTTAAAAGCGGATGTTGTATCTCCAGATTCAATCGTCCAAGAAATGAAAGCTGGTAAATATGACTTTGCTTCAATGCAACCTGATCAATACGATACTTATAAAAATCTATCAAACATTAATTTATTAGGTACGATTACAAACTACATTTCTTATGTTGGTTTCAACATGGGTCATTTTGATAAAGATAAAGGGGAACACGTATTTGAACCAGGTAAGAAGATGAGTGATCCAGCTTTACGTAAAGCAATCGCTTATGCATTAGATAACGATCAAGTAGCAAAAGAAACTTACCAAGGATTACGTATCTCTGCTAACACATTATTATCTCCATTCTTTGGTGAAATCTATGCAAATAAATCAGAAATCCCAGGATTCACATATAAACCAGAAGAATCTAAGAAAATTTTGGCAGACGCTGGATACAAAGATACGGATGGTGACGGATTTGTTGAAGATAAAGAAGGGAAACCATTAACCATCAAATTATTAGTTCCTGTAGGAAGCCAAACAGAAGAAGCGATTATTCAACAATACATCGAATGGTGGAAGAATGTTGGTCTACGCGTTGAATTATTAAACGGCCGTGCGTTAGAATTTAACGCATATGCTGAAAAATTAACAAAATACGCGGATGACTTTGATATGTGGTTAGGTGCATTCACAATTGGTTACAACCCTGACCCAGATGGATTATACGGACCAAAAGCTCGTTTTAACTTCGGTCACTATGTAAACGATGAACACACTAAATTAATTAGTCAAATTGCTTCATCAGAATCATTTGATGCAGCTAAACGTGTTGAATTGTTCAAACAATGGCAAAAATTCGTGTTTGAAAATCCATTCGAACTTCCACGTTTCAACACTTACTCATTACAAGCAGTAAACAAACGTGTGAAACATGTAGATATCGCTCAAGGTAAAGAAACTGGATGGGAACAAGTAGAATTACTATCTGAAACTGGTGTTAAAGCTGAATAATTGAATAGTATTCGATTTAAAGGTCTCGCAATTGCGAGGCCTTTTTGTATGTAGAAGCATGTACTCAACCTAATGCTAAGTAGGAAAATAAAAAAAGAAAATCCATTCTAAACACCCTAGCTAAACCTAACTTAAAAATAATAAAGATTTTGCTTGCAAAAAATTAAAATTCTGTTAAAATTAACATCAAGTATTAATTTGTCAGACAATTCATCCGGAAGTTAGGATGGAATCGGAGTCTGAGAGTGGAGGAAAAATGAAAAAGAAGAGTTTATTATTCTTATCAGCTGCAGCGGCAGCAGTAACATTAGCAGCATGTGGAAATGCTAATAATGGAAATAGTGGAAACACTTCATCTGAACCAGCAAAAGCAAGTTCAAAATCAAAATTTAATGCAGAAGTTACTCATGAAGGAACTGCAATTAAAGGCGGAACATTAAAATACGCTTTAGTAGCAGCTTCACCATTCAGTGGTATTTTCATTGATGAATTATCAACAAACACTACTGACTCATCGATTGCAAGTCAAGTAGACCAATCAATGTTTGAATATGATGAAAACCGTAAATTAACCAATACAGGTTTAGCTTCATTAGAATTAGACGTGGAAGGAAAAACAGCTACTGTAACTTTAAATGCAAAAGACTATAAATGGTCAGATGGACAACCGTTCACTATTGACGATTATATCTTTGCGATTGAAGCAATCGGTCATAAAGACTATACAGGGTCTCGTTATAACGACCGTTACCAAAACATTGTTGGGATGAAAGATTTCCACGAAGGCAAATCAGATAAGATTTCTGGTGTAGAAAAAGTGGATGATTATAAAGTGAAAATTCACTTTGAAAAAATGTTACCTTCTATGCAATTAGCAGGTGGAGCGATTCCAGCATATACAATGCCAAAACATATCTTCAAAGATATTCCTGTTACAGAGTGGGAACAAAGTGACTATGTTCGTGGTACTAAAGTAGTCGGCTTAGGACCATTCACGATTGAGTCAATTGTACCAGGCGAATCTGTAACTTTAAAAGCGAACGAATACTTCTTTAAAGGTCGTCCTAAATTAGATAAGATGGTGATGCAAGTAGTTTCTCCAGATTCAATCGTTTCAGAAATGAAAGCTGGAAACTATGATATCGCAAGCATGCCAAGTGCTCAATACGAAGCGTTTAAAGATTTAACAAACGTAACATTCTTAAGTTCATTTGCGCCTGCTTATGAATATATTTCATTCAAATTAGGAACATTTGATAAATCACAAGGTAAAAACGTAACGAATCCAAAAGCAAAAATGAGCGATCCTGCTCTTCGTCAAGCAATCGGTTATGCATTAGATATCGATTCAGCTGGTGAAAACTTATACCACGGATTGAACTATGGTACAAACTCTATCATCTTACCATTCTTCAAAGACGTATATAATAAGGAACAAGAAGGATTTACTTATAATCCAGAAAAGGCGAAAAAATTATTAGATGAGGCGGGTTATAAAGATGTTGATGGTGACGGAATCCGTGAAAATAAAGACGGTTCTAAGTTAACGATTAACTTTGCCGCTCGTACTCGTGATGCAGCGAATGAATCATTAATCCAACAATACTTAATTTGGTGGAAAGAAATTGGTTTAGATGTACAACTCTATACTGGTCGTACAATTGAATCAAATAACTTTTACGTTAAAATTCAAGCAGATGATCCAGAAATCGATATGTTCTCTGGTGGTTGGGGAACAGGTTATGATCCAAACCCATCTAACTTATTTGGTGAAACAGCTAAATTTAACTTTGCTCGTTATGTAAACGAAAAAGGTACTGAAATTATGAAGAAAATTTCTTCAACAGATGCTTTTGACGATGCAAAAAATAAAGAATTCTACAAAGAATGGCAAGCATATGCTAAAGATGAAGCTTTCATGATTCCAACTTTAGTAGGGGATAGTGTTACTGCTGTAAATAAACGTGTGAAATATTATGACACTTCAATTGCAACAAGTGGTTCTAAATCTCAAGTTTACCAAATCGAATTGACTTCTGAA
>NZ_DBHISP010000026.1:0-10477 GCF_057274575.1 Granulicatella sp.
ATTATTAAAAACTTTTTTGTAGAAAAAATCTTTTTGAATAAGTTGATGGGAACGTTGAATCAAACAGAAGAAGCTTATTATCAAATGAATCATGTACGATTTACATCGAAGTTATTAGCAAACTTACTTTCTGGATTAAGTTCATTTGTACCGCTAGCTATTGGGGTATATTTAGTTATTGTTGGGGACACTAAGTTAGCCACAGTTATTGCAATTTATTTAGCGAGTGATCGTATTGTTAGTCCTTTACTCAATGCAATAGATTATTATCAAAGATTTAATTCAATCATTCCTGTGATTGAAAGATTGGAAAAGTATACGGAGTTTGAATGGACTCATTTAGAAACTAAATCTAGTATTAGTACGGTATTTCCAATTGAGTTAAAAGAGTGCACTGTTCAAATTGATGGAATGACTATATTAAATAATATTAATTTAGAAATGAATGAGAATGATAAGATACTGATTATGGGTCCATCAGGTTCTGGGAAATCTACACTTTTGGAATTATTATATGGAGTGCATGTATCTGAAGTTGGTGTGCAGAAGTATAATGGAGTCCATAGACAATTAGTTTCAGGAGAAGATTTGAAGAAACATATTGGCTTCTTTACTCAGGAATCAAGGATATTCTATGAATCATTAAAATTTAATCTCTCTTTAGGGGAAGACTATTCCGATAGTGAAGTTACTTCTGTTCTTCAAAAAGTGGGATTAGGTTATTTAGCCGATAGACTAGGATTACATAATGCAGAAGTAAATCTTGATGAGTCACTTTCTGGAGGAGAGAAAGCTAGAATTTGTCTAGGCCGACTATTACTTAGAAAATACCAATTACTGCTATTAGATGAGTTTTCTTCTACCATTGATGAGGATACAACGATGATGATTAGAGAACTTCTTATAAAGGATAACATTCCATTTATAGAGATAGCTCATAGAGTTCCAAAGGATCTAAACTTATATAGCAAACAGTATACTTTGGAATCAGGAGAACTAATTCAAACTCGTTGACTAGGCTTTTCGTTTCTAATGAGAATCAAGAAAGATTTTTAGTATCCTTAATGAAGAAGCATGATGTGATTTAGATAAGTATGAAATGCTTTTAAAGTGCAGAATAGCTTTGACGGAAGGTAGGAGTTATATGTATTTATTAGGTGTAAATATTATTATCTGTATTCTGTTAGAAGTGATAGTTCTTCTATTAAAGAATAGAATAGATAAAAATAGAGAAATTGAGAATACACATGAACTTGAAATAAATGGCATGTTGAGTGATGTCAGCGTGAACTATAAAGAATCCTCTTTCTTTAGTTATAACTACTCTACAAAAGAGCTGACTAAGAAAAAGATTGTTAATTACACAGATTATATTCAGTTAGCCCATGAATATAGCCATGCGATTCATAATGAAGTAACAGGATACTATAGGTTATGGGATTTCTTTGGAGTATTGATCTTCTTTTTAGTTCTTCTTATACTCGTGTTGTTTATAACAGTGTTTCTTATGGATAAATTCATTTTCATTTTGGCGTTAAGTTGTGTTTTCCTTTATCTAATTTACTATTTACTTGTGGTCTATATAGAGGTCTCTGCAAATATTATTCTATTAAAAAAGAGGAATATTAAAGAAGATAAATTAGTAGTTGCTTATATTATTCTAAACATGGTAAAGGAGTTTGTTTTCAAATTATTAGGATTTGTTGTGTTGTATAGTATTATAAGTAAAGTTTGAATTTGTTTAGAGAATATTATGCTAGATGGAATGATGAATCAAGCCTTGAAAATAGTATCAAATATACTACTTTTTGTTACGAGCTTTTTTGTTATTTCTCAATTATTATTTGATAGTGTAACTTCAATTAATTACTGGAGTATTTCTCTTAACTTAAGTTTATTTTTGGTTATGCTGTTCCTAGCAAAATATATTAATGATTTATTTTTCTTAGGCATTCTTAAATTTCGAAGGTATCATCATTTTTGTGCGTATTCACTTACAAATACTTCGGCACTTTTTGCCATTTTGTGGTATCCTATGTAAAGAAAAAATGAAAGAAAGTAGTAGAACTATGAAGAAAATCATCGTTATCAACACTGGTGGTACGATTGCCATGAGCGAAGATCGCTCAACGGGCAGCGTAACCCCAACAGGAACAAACCCATTAACAAACTCAGATACTCTTTTTGCACCGATTGCAAGTGTCATTGTAGAGGACTTATTTAACTTACCATCCCCACATATGACGGAAGAAAAAATGTGGGAAGTTCAAAAGAGAATCGTCCAAGCACAAAAGGATGGTTTTGACGGAGCTGTGGTCACTCACGGAACGGATACTTTAGAGGAAACAGCGTATTTCTTAGAGTTAACAACAGATGGAACCTTCCCAATTGTTTTAACCGGAGCGATGCGTTCCAGCAATGAAATCGGGGCAGACGGGCTCGCAAACTTACGCAGTGCCATTATTACGGTAACGAGTCCAGAGAGTGTGGATAAGGGCGTTCTTGTCGTGATGAACGATGAAGTCCATGCAGCAACGTATGTGACAAAGACACATACTACAAATGTTGCGACTTTCCAAACACCAACTTTTGGACCGCTTGGCTTAGTGTCAAAGAGTGAAGTTATTTACTTCCAAAAATTCTTACATCATGAATACTATCCAGTGAAAGAACTCGTGGATAAAGTATACTTATTGAAGGCGTATGCCGGTATGGATTCAATGTTATTTGATGCCATTGCCGATTCAGATGCTAATGGATTAGTCATCGAAGCTCTTGGGGCAGGGAATCTCCCGCCAACAGCGCTTCATGGATTGCAACGTTGTTTGGATAAAGGAATTCCAGTCGTGCTCGTATCCCGTGCATTTAACGGTGTAACGTACGATGTATATAATTATCTTGGCGGAGGCAAACAGCTTCGTGAAGCAGGAGTGATTTTCACAACTGGGCTGAGCGGACAAAAGGCTCGTGTGAAATTATCGGTGTTATTAAGCGCTCATGCGAATAGAGAAACAATCGTTAGAGCATTTCAAGTATAGGAAAGAGGAATAGAAATGGTTAGAAAAATAGGACGAGTGGTTCGTCAATATGAAGGAAAACCGATTATTTACGGCATGCCACTAGAAGAGCTAACAGCTTGGTTTGAAGCAAAAGGCGAAAAGAAATTCAGAGCAGGACAATTATGGGACTGGCTTTACCGCAAACGTGTAACCAGTTTTGAAGAAATGACAAACTTGCCAAAAACACTGATTGAAGAGTTACAAGAAGAGTTTACATTCCCAGTGTTAAACGAACGTATCAAACAACAATCAACAGACGGAACACGTAAATTCCTTTTTGAATTAGCAGATGGCCTCTTAATCGAAACGGTATTAATGCCACAGGAATACGGATTATCCATCTGTGTGACGACACAAGTAGGATGTAACATCGGATGTACTTTCTGTGCCAGCGGAATTATTGCAAAACAACGTGACCTTGTTGCTGGGGAAATCGTAGCGCAAGTAATGCACGTACAACGGACCTTAGACGAAGTGTCTCCTGGAGACCGCGTTAGTCACATCGTTGTTATGGGAATTGGGGAACCATTCGATAACTATGATAACGTGATTAAATTCTTGAAAGTGGTCAACTCTGATAAAGGGCTTGGAATCGGAGCTCGTCATATCACGGTATCTACAAGTGGTTTGGCTCCAAAGATTCGTGAGTTCGCTGACGAAGGATTACAAGTCAATCTTGCGCTTTCACTCCACGCACCAGATAACGATACTCGTTCTCGTATCATGCGTATCAACCGTAAATATCCAATCGAAGTCGTGATGGATGCGATTAATGAGTATATTGCTAAAACCAATCGTCGTGTAACCTTCGAGTACATCATGCTCGATCACGTGAATGATTCGGTGGAACAAGCACAACAACTAGCGGACCTTCTTGCGGATAAGAAACGTCTTTCATACGTAAACTTAATTCCTTATAACAAAGTTCGTGAACATGATCAATACGAACGTAGTGGAAAAGAACGCGTAGTAGCCTTCTACGATGTGTTGAAGAAAAACCACATCAACTGTGTCGTTCGTAAAGAATTCGGACATGATATCGAAGCAGCCTGCGGACAATTACGTTCAAGCCAAATGAAACGTGACCGCACTGAGAAAACAAAAGCATAATAAAATAGATGAACCACACTTCAGAATAGAGGTGTGGTTTTTTCTGTAAAAATCAAATAATAGTAGATATTTTTATAGGATTTTGATTGAAAAATACTAAAAAACTCTATTTTTAAAAGAAAAATTTGCTATAATTTCAATAAAGGAAGCGGTAACAAATACAAAGTAATCCAATAAGGAAAGGAGTCGCTCGAATGTTAGAAGTTCATATTCAAAATTTTTCATATGGGAAAAAAGAGGTTCTAAATCAGATTGACTTGCATCTTCCACCGGCTCAGATTATTGGGCTAGTAGCACCAAATGGTGTAGGAAAATCTACGCTTATCCAAATACTATCTGGACATTTAAGAAATAACGGTATTTCGGTATCTTATCAAGGGAAGAATTATACAACTGACACATTATTTATGAGACAGCATATTGTGAAGATGCCGGATCAATCTGAATTATACGATGAGTTAAATGGAATCGAACATTTGAATTTCTATGCCTCGATGTGGAAGGTAGCTTCTGGAACTGTTCAAACTGTGATAGAGCAGTTAGAAATGGAAGGCTATATTCATCAAAAAGTGGGCGGATATTCACTCGGGATGCGGCAACGCCTTTGTTTTGCATTGGTGCTAGTTACAAAAGCAGATTACATGCTTGTGGATGAAGTGATGAACGGATTAGATCCTGATAATGTGGAATTGATTTCTAAAGTGTTGAGACAGTTACGAAATGAAGGAAAAACGATCGTAATGGCCTCTCATTTACTGAACAATCTTGATTCGATTGCCGACAAGATTTATTTTATGAAGGAGAAACGAATCGCCTTGGAATATTCACCACAAATGGAAGGCATCGATACACTACAATTGACCTTTATTTCAAAAGAGTATTTCGAAAAGTTTGTAGAGCAATTTCCAAGAGAAGTAGAAATGATGAATCGCGAAGGAAGACAAATTAGCATTCACCTTACAGATGGTGAGCTTCCAAAAGAAAAATGGAAGTGGATACTAGAGAACATCCATCAATGTAGTGAAATTAAGATTGGAGCAAAAGGTTGTTACGCCCTTTATAAAGAACTGTACGGATAGTACAATCGAAAGATGAAAAAGAGAGGAGAAGCTAGAATGAGAACACAATTACTGTTAATTGTTCGAAATCGATTAATGAAAATTCAGTTCATCGGTTATGTATTGCTGATGGTTGTTTTTCTTGTGATGAATTTTCAACAAAAATCTTCTCTCAATGAACTTTTGAATAACACTTTAAATCAAGGAGATAAAATTCATTTGATACTAATCAATGAATATGAAGAGGAAGCAAAGAAAAAAAGTTTAACAGAAACAGAGGAAAAATGGTTAGAGGATGCCGTTGCTTATCATCGTTCAGCAACAGCGTTTCAAAATCAAGATTATAAAACTTATATAAAAGAACAGATTCATTTTTGGGAGTTGCGACTTGAATTAAGAGATAAAGAACAATCGCCCCTTCCGATTTACAATACAATTGGATTTAATCCTAGTAAGCAGGAACAGTTAGAGTATAAGAATGTCAAACAATATTTAATGGAATTTCGTTCTTTAGAGGAGAAGGGTAGCTATCAATTAGACGATATTTTACAAATGCAGAATCGAATATTTTGGATGGAATGGACAAGATATGAAGAACCGATGCTTTATTGGTTGCCAGTTCTATTTTCAATCTTGCTATTATTTATCAGTCCCGTTCTGTTAGATGATTGGAAGCATCGAAGTATATTAGCGGTGAAGCCGATTCGCGAGTGGAAATATTTATTACAAAAGATTAGTAGTTACTGGTTGGTAAATATGGCTCTTGTAATTCTTGTTTTATTTGTAGTTTTCCTAGTACAGGGTGTATCTTTTGGCTGGGACAACCTTACTTCGCTGTTACTTGTATTTCGTGGGGAAGAGGAGGTTCTCTTGCTTCCATTACAATTTATCGGGATTGCCCTACTCTTTGCAGCATGTGTGTTACTATTCTTAATCAATTTCGTCGCATGGTGTAATCAGTTGACTAGAAATAAGATGGTAGGGTTCATCGTAGGACTTATGGTTATTTGGGCAGAGCCTATCTTCCGTTCCATGAAGATTTATCCTTCTTTTGCAGATAAGTTGCCACTGTACTATGTGAACTTTGGCTCTGTAATCCAAGGAATGAAAGATGATTTTTATGCGACAGGTACGTTTACGATTTCAAACGGATGTGCCAGCCTACTTGTGGGGGCGTTTGTGTTCTTCTTATTAACGATTGGAACTTCTTATTGGCAAGAGCGTCAGAGACGAGGGGGTTCGGTATGAGTAGATGGGTTCAGTTAGATAGAATGCATTTAAGGAAAAGAGGATTTTTCTATAAGATACCGCTTCTTATTTTAGTAGTTGCAACGCTTGTCATTGGATATCATCACGTTACAGGAAAACCGGCCTTAAAAGAAGTGATTGAGCGACAGTTTTCTCAGATAGATGATCTTAAAGAGTCGTTTGAGAATCAAATGACGATTGATGAAGATACAAAGAAAGAGATGGATACTACTTTTCAAGCGCTCTATCAAACCTATGCGCAAGAAAATGGGATTTATACAGTGAAGGGGAAAACGGAGCGGCTGATTCCGATTTATGAAAAACGATTGGAATTGGTGGAATCTCTTCTAAGGCGTGCCCCAAAAGAATGGGCTGATTCGTTAGAGAGTCCTATGCAAATTAAAGCTAAACTCCAATTATTCCATTATTTAGTTGGAAAAGAGATATCCTACCAAACCTATTATCAGTATGGTGATTTTATACAGACGATTTTCCAACTTCTAGGCTACGGTATCCTTGTCTTCTTTTTTCTTGTACAAGTAGGGGGATATTTAGAAAGAAAACAACGGCACCGAACGCTGCTAGAAGTAGTGCCGATTTCTAATAAAGAAGAATTATTGACAGAAACGCTCTATTCTTTGAAATACTTTTATGCTTTTTCTAGTCTGCTGGTGATTGTGTCTGTTGTGGGGTATGGAATCATAATCCATGAGAATGTTTTTTTGTTTCCTGTATCGTATGTGTCAAATGGGGAAACAATCTTTATTTCAGCGATTCAAGGGATTCTACTGGCGATTGGATATCCATTGCTAGCAATTGTTGGGTTATTCATTGCACAGATGCTGCTCTTTTCTTTGATTAAAGATACTATGGTGTCGACGATTGTTCTCTTTATCCTTGGATGTTTGGGTATTGGAGGATATTCGTTAGGGGCTATTTTACCGATTAGTGTGTTACCAGCTCTACAACAGGGAGTACCGCTTGTGATAGGAGCCCTTGTTGGAATAGCCTTTTCCACTATATTCATTGGATTAAGACTAAGAAATATAAGGAAGTGAGAAATTACATTTTCTCACTTTTCTTTAATTTTCCGTCCAAAGTCCTATACACATTGGATTAAGACGATGTTAAACTATGAGCATAACAATAAATTGAAGTGGAGCGAGTGCGTATGAGGGTTGTTTTTCAGAAGTTTAAAAAAGAAGTGTTCGTGACTATTGCGATTTTAACATTAATTGCGACCTCTCAATTATTAACAAGTATTGTCAATGCAGAGATTTTAGACTATTTAGTAAAAATGGATATGAACGGGTTTATCCGTGAGACGATTCTATTAGTCTCAATTTTTGCTTTATATTTGTTGTTTACCTATATGTTGATTCGCTATCAAGCGTTCTTTGAACAAAAGGTAGTTACTTGGTTACGAGATCGAATTAGTCATGCCATAAAGAATACTTCTTATGAACGCTTTTATGAGAAAAATAGTCAAACCTATATTTCTTGGTTTACAAGTGATATGGAACAAATTAGAACAAAAGCTTTTACGCCTACGATTGAAGTCGTTGGGGGAGCCATCTCTGCTGTGTTTTCTGCGGTAGCGCTATTTATGTATCATTGGTCTATTGTATTATTAACCGCTTTTTGTATTATTTTGATGGCAGTATTACCCGCATTGTTTTCCGGAGAGTTAACAGCTAAAACGATGAGAACATCTGAAGAAAACGAGCATTTTTCAAAACATGTTTCGGACTTATTAAGTGGATATGATACTTTATTCGTATTTAGAAAGTTGAACTATTTGACTCAAAAAATCCATGAAAGATCTGTCAAAGTTGGAGATACACAACGAGATTTTAGTAAAACAATGGCAAAAGTTGCCGTAAGTGGTGGAATTAGTAATTTATTTTGCCAAGTTTCTGTCTTCGTTTTAACAGGATATCTAGCATATATCGGAGAAGTGAGTATCGGTAGTATAATTGCTACAACAGGCCTTAGCGGAATCATTTTTAATGTGCTTGGAAATATCAGTCAGAAAATCGGTTCGATTAAAAGTACAGCTCCTCTATTTGAAAAATATGAACTACTTAAGTCTGCGCAAAATAATGAGAATGTGGATAAAGAAGATTCTCGTACTTTAATTGAAGTATCAGACGTCTCTTTCAATTACGGAGAAAAGGTGATTTTAAATCATGTCTCTCTGGGGTTTGACGAAGGACAAAAATACGCGATTACTGGCGAAAGCGGAACAGGGAAATCAACGCTATTAAATATTATCGCTGCTAAATTAACGGAGTATTTAGGAGAAGTGAAATTTGCTGGGGTCGATGTGAAGAAACAATCCTATGATGAGTTATATCGTCAAATGGTCTATATCGCCCAAAAACCACATATCTTCACGACAACTATTCGCGAAAACGTAACGCTCAAAGAAGAGTATACGGACGAAGAAGTTTGGGAATCTCTTGAAAAGGTTGGACTCGCAACTATTGTACGAAACTTGCCACAAGGATTAGATACAGTCTTAGGCGATGGCGATTCAAATTTATCCGGCGGCCAGTTGCAACGCATTGCCTTCGCGCGTGGACTCATAAAACAACCAAAAGTCTTCTTACTGGATGAAGTTAGCTCCAACTTAGATGAAAAGACAACCATTGAGGTGTTGAAACCTATCCTAGAAGATAAGAGCGTGACCGTTCTATGGGTAACACACCATCTTCCCGAAGCCTTAAAAGAAACTATCAAACAGACGATTCAGATGAGTGAGTTGAATCATGTAAATTAAAGAAAATGAAGAGCCTTCCTACTGGTAAATAGGAAGGTTTTTTTGTTGTGATGTTCGATTGAATGCAATTTTTTCTTTGAAAAGAGCCTAAAACGATGTAATAAATGAAAAAAATATGACTAATAAATTAAGGAAATTATAAGAAAACGTTACAGAAAGATGTTAAATGTTACAAGAACGTATGTTCTTGTCATTTATTTGTAATAATAACGTCAGAAAAAGTCAAAAAAATTAAGTAGCCTTAACAAAGGGCATAAAATCAACACTTTCATTTTTTTTCATGGTAACATAATGGCATTCATTAAGTTCGCGACTCAAAAAAATTATGCGAACGAGATTTTTGAATTCTATGAAAGAATCAAAAGTCGGAAAGGAAAACATGAAACCAATCAAGAAACAATTCATGATGGTGACAGCATCACTTGCATTATTTGGCTTTGCAGGTTTTACAGCGAATTCAGCAAGTGCAAACGAAGTAGAATGGACAGCACGTACTGTTGAAGAAGTAACGCAAGATGTGAAAAAAGACGATAATGGAGTGCAAGAGTACACGATTAAATGGGGAGATACATTATCTGTAATCTCTGAAGCAACAGGAGTTTCTTTAGATTCACTTGTTCAAGTAAATGAGATTCAAAATGCGAATCTAATCTACCCTGGAACAGTTCTTCGTTTTTCAGCAGACCAAAAAGAAGTATCTGTTGATAATGGAGAAGAAGAACACTCTTATCGTGTTCAAGAAAATAATGAAGTGACAGAAGTAGAAAAATCTGAAGCAACAACGCCAACATATAGAGAGTCTTCAGCAGAGGAAACTGCTCAAGCAAGTCAAGGAGGCTATTACTTAACCGTAGAAGCGACTGCATATTCATATAATGAACCAGGCCTTTCTAACTACACTGCTGATGGAACCAACCTTTTATATGATTCAAAAGTTATTGCGGTTGACCCACGTGTAATCCCATTAGGCTCATATGTTGAAATTCCAGGATATGGAGTTTATCGTGCTGCAGATACAGGTGGAGCGATTAAAGGAAATAAAATCGATGTTCACATGGTTAATCTAACAGATGTTTATAACTTTGGACGTCGTACAATCACTATTCGAGTATTACAATAATCACTGAATAGAATTTAACTTTATGAGGAGTCGGGTTTATAGGATCCGGCTCTTTTTTAGTTCAAGAGAAAGTTAAGAAAAGGTAAGACCTGACTAGAAA
>NZ_DBHISP010000027.1:0-10343 GCF_057274575.1 Granulicatella sp.
AATAAAGCCTAAGTCTTTATTAGGAATCCCTTCGTCGATAATTTGCTTCATAATAATCGGTTGTGCTACTTCACAGAGCACCTCGACTAAAATGGCAAAAAACGCTAAGAAAGGATATTTTTTATACTTACTAAAAAACGGAAGAATCTGTTTTAGCATTTTTTCACCCCTTTTTATGATTTTTGATAATAAAAAACTGCCTCTGGGCACACGCCAAAGACAAGCATTCTGCTAAGAATTACTAAAATAAGTTTATCAAGGTTTGACTAGGTTTTCAAATGAAATCCTTTATTTTTTTAACTGAATTTTCATTTTATTTTAAGGGAATTCTTTCTTTTCAAAAAAACAAAAATAGAATCTCCAATCGAATGTTTTTCATAGATAATAGCTCAGCATTTTGTGTTTGCACCGCGATTTATGGTACAATAAGCGCAATGAAATTTTAGAAAGCGAGGGAATCCAGTGTCCACAATTCAATATATTAGTACTCGAGACACAAACAACCGCGTGACCGCTTCACAAGCCATCCTAAAAGGAATCGCAGAAGACGGTGGATTATACGTACCAACCGCCCTCCCAGAAGTCACTCTAGACTGGGAAGTATTAAAAGCTCAAAGTTATCAAGAAATTGCAATCGAAATTTTATCTGCCTTTTTAACTGATTTTACAAAAGAAGAAATTATTCACTGCGTGCATTCTGCATACGATACAACGTTTGATACAAAAGAAATCGCACCTGTGAAGAAAGTTGGTGACCGTCATTTCATGGAACTCTTCCACGGAAGAACCATTGCCTTCAAGGATATGGCTCTATCCATCTTGCCATATCTTCTTACAACTGCTGCGAAGAAAAACAAATCTGACAAAGAAATCGTGATTTTAACAGCGACTTCAGGAGACACTGGTAAAGCTGCCCTTGCAGGATTTGCGGATGTTCCTCATACAAACATCATCGTCTTCTATCCAAAAGGTGGTGTCAGTACGATTCAAGAACGCCAAATGGTGACACAAGCAGGCGACAACACTTTCGTCTATGGAGTAGAAGGAAACTTCGACGACGCACAAACAAAAGTAAAAGAATTATTTGCGGATAAAGAATTGAATACTACTCTTGCAGCAAAAGGATTTCAATTCTCTTCTGCAAACTCGATTAATATCGGACGTCTTTGCCCACAAATCGTGTACTACGTATTCGCGTATGCACAATTAGTGAAAGACGGTACTCTAGCCATTGGCTCCCCTATGAACGTTGTCGTTCCAACTGGTAACTTCGGTAACATCCTAGCAGCCTACTACGCAAAAGGCATCGGTGTTCCAATCAATAAACTCATCTGCGCTTCAAACGAAAACGACGTGCTTGTTGATTTCTTCCAAACAGGAACATACAACCGACTACGCGAATTTAAATTAACAAGTTCTCCAAGTATGGATATCCTTGTTTCAAGTAACCTTGAGCGTTTCGTCTTCGAATTAACAGGACGCAGCTCAGACAAAACGAATGCACTGATGACTTCTCTAAAAGAAAACGGAAGCTATTCTGTTCAAAATACAGACACTGCTCTCTTTAAGCAATTTTACGGAAACCGTGCTAGCCAAGAAGAAACGGCTCAAACGATTCATGATGTGTTCACTAACGAACAATATTTATTAGATCCACACACTGCGGTTGCGGATTGTGTATATACGAAATATAAGAAAGAAACAGGAGACGTCACTCCTACTGTGGTGGTCTCGACTGCCAGTCCATACAAATTCCCACAAAGCGTTCTTTCAGCACTAGACGTCGATACAAACCAAACGGATGCGAAATTGATGGAAGCTATTCAACAAGAAAGCGGCATTGCCATTCCAACAGCTGTCACAAGCGTATTGGATGCGCCAATCCGTCATACAAAAGTTCTTTCAATCGAAGGTATGAAACAATCTGTCCTTGATTCATTAAACATTCAATAAAACAAAAAAGACAAGAAATAATCGATTCGACTATTTCTTGTCTTCTTTTTTATTCTTCTGTTAGGAAGCCTTGTGCTTTTAATACATCGAGCATTTCCGAACGTTTAGCCCCAAGCGTATGGTATTTTGTAGACACTTGTTTTGTAAAGGCATCTACACGACGGTTAGCATCGCGAAGGTCATAGTATTCTGTCACTGTCGCATCATACTCCTTCAACTCTTCTAGAGGGTTTTCAAGTTCACGGTAGCCATTTTCCATATGAATCACTTCTTTTGGAAGACGTGGTTTTAATTGCGGTTCCTGGTCAGGCCAGCCCACAGCTAAACCGATTGCTGGGTAAGTGTATTTTGGTAAATTTAGTAACTCGACGATTTTTGCTGTGTCGTTAAAGAAACTTCCTAGATACACAGTTCCCATCCCTAAAGATTCTGCCGCCACAACAACATTCTGAGCTGCAATCACTGCATCTGTTAACCCAGATACGAAACGGTCTGCGCTACCTTGAACTCCAACTTCTTGTCCTAAGGCTTTTGCAATTTCAGTATTACGTCTTTGATCCACCACAAATACGAATAAATGTCCGCTAGTAGCTACATAAGATTGTCCACTCACGGCAGCTAATTCCTTCTTCAACTCTGGATCTGTCACACTAATAATGGAATAAGCTTGCAAGTACATACTTGTCGATGCTCTTTGCGCCACTTCTACTAGTAAATCCACTTCCTCTTTTGTCAATGCTTGGTCTTTAAACGCACGAATCGTACGGTGGTTCAGTTGTGTTTGGATTGTTTCATTCATTTTGATTACTCCTTTGTATCAAAAAAAGAGTCGACTGCTCAACTCTTTTTGGTTTTTAGAAATATTGTTTGCCTGTTTCGAGGGCTTCTTTATCCATAATCACTTCGCCATATTCTTGCAACACTTCCCATGAAATTCTTGAGAACTCTGCATACTCGCGAACAAGTGCCATTTTTGAAACCGTTTCTTCTGGTTTTTCCACTTGATGGAAAACATGTAAGAAGTAATGTCCACTATAACGGTAAAGAACAGACTGGTCAAACTCACCGGCTGTTTCTTTTGCCATTGAGACGAAATCTTCGAAGTCTTCAAAAACTACTGTCACATCAATTGGTTTCAATGTTGAAGATTGTTCTTCCGTATTAATCACTGGTTTTGGAGAAAGTTTTCCTTCTTCTTTATCTTCTTTATCCTCTTTACGCTTCTTCCCAATACGGTCCGTTAGAGAATGTTGAATCGTATCGACGATATTGCGCACCATACGCTCGTCTGTCGATTCATCTCCCATGTCCACAATACGTGTTACATAGAGTTCTAGGCCGTCTGGATTTGGCATGATTTGAAAACTTAATCCGTCTGAATCTTCGAATTGATTCAAGACGCCCATCTCCTCTAAAATACTATGGAAAAAGCTTTCGATTTCGCCTGGATTTCCAAGTAATTCAGGTATTGATGTACCACGATCGATGAGATCTTGGTTCTCTATACGTAACAAGAATGTGTCGTCGTTAATGCGTTCCATTTCCATAATATTCACCCCTTTTTACCTTATCTAATTATTTTAGACCAAACCTGACAAAAATAAAAGAAATACGATTGGAAGACTAATACAAATTGGTTTGTGCTTTGTGTTTGTTGAAAAACAGCTTGAGATGGGGCAAATTGAACTTGCGTTCAAATATACTAAAAAAAGATTACTGCGAATTCCTTGCGGATTCTCTTTATAATCGCTGTTACGGGGCACCGGTGTAAGCCTTGGTCTTACACCTTCGAAGCTTCAAACGCGGAGTATGGAACAAGTTCCTACTCCGCGTGATTCTTCTTCGATGCGATTCCCCGTTACTACGATTATAAAATCCGCAAGATTCTTCGTAATCTTTTTTTATTTATTCTGTTCAATTTGCCCCATACCAAGCTGATTGAAAAGGTGCTAAAACCTTCGTATTTCTTATTTTTGGAAGGGTGAATAGAATGGAATTAGCCGTGAAACGACGAGGTTTCTTTTCTTTTTAATAAGGCTTAGGCTTTTTTAAAGCTAAGACCGAATTGTTTCGTACGTAAATGTTGAACACTAAATGCTAAAGCCATATAAAGTGCTCCAAACAGTAAAATCATCCCTAAATTTCCAGCATAACTTACAAAATCAGTAGCCGTATCATTTGAAGACTTCACAATATAATATACTGGGAAAAATTTTGCGATACTTACTGCAACTGGACTCACGTAATCTAATGGAACCATAATTCCTGAAATGAAAGATAATCCCATTGCTACTACTGTACTTGCTGCAGAATAACCATAAGTATTGTCTCCAATAATGACAGAACACAAAAATGATAATGCATAAGCGCTTAAGGCCATTGCGGTACTTAAGAGAATCATTTTAAGAGCAGAGGCACTGCCATAAAAACTTGGAGAGACAATTCCAACAAATGCTAAATTAACAGCAATGATAATAGAGACAAATGTTAATCCTCCAAGGAATTTCTCCATGGTCACTTGATTTGTATTCTTCATACCAATCATAATTCTTTTCGCCACTTCATCATTTTCTAATTTAGAAAAAATAGTCCCAAGAACATAAATGAACACTGACAAATAAACAAATGGAATGTATGCAAGATATCTTTCTCCCCATTTCGCACGACTGTCTTTATTGTTTTCTACGTTATCTTTAGTGAGAACCGAAACATTAGCTTCCTGACTTAATATTTTTTCCATGTTTTCTTTACTGAAGTTTCCTTGTTTTTTTAGGACTACAGCATAGCGAATATACGAATTGACATATTCACGAAGCAAATTTCCTTCAAGAGAATTTGCAATCTCCATTTCCACTGCTTCTTTATTTTCATCGATTCGAGATGATACATCTGAAGGAATCCAAATTCCACCATCTACATCAGCTGCATAAATCGCCTCTTTCATCGTGAGGTCATCGGATGTAGTTACTTGAACTTTGTGCTTCTCCTTCAATAAGGCTACTAATTCATTGATAATGTCGCTTGTTCCATTCGATTGATCTTTGATAACTACTTTATATTTTGTGTCCTTAAACCCTGATGTTTGTTGATTTCCGATTACTTGAGAAGCTCCCAAGCCCATAAAGACGACTAAGAAAATCAAAGCGTATGATTTTAGACGATAAGCGAGTTTTAAAAAATATTTATAGACTATCATAACGTGTTCTCCTTAATCTTAATAGTGCAAACCCTAGTAAAGCTAAAGTATATATCCCTAATAATACATACGTTCTTCCCATTTGCGCACTGCCTGCCAATCGGTTTAATTGATAAAAACCTGACATTACTAATGCGACTGGATTAAATTGATTGAATCCAGGAATAAATGTGTTTGCAAAGTTCTTAATGGCACTTCCCATCATCCCTGCAAGAGCTGATAACACTAAATTGCACATTAATGCAAATACAATACGCGCATCCATCGTTAATCTTTGAGCAGTACCTATTAAGAGTCCTGCTGAAACACCAAAAATATTTCCCATTAACATCAATAGTAAACTTCCTGCCCAATCAGAGAAAAGATTAATTTTTAATACTTGAGTCATATAAGCTAGTAAAAGTGCATTTGAAGCAATATTAATGATCATCGAAGTCAAGAAGCAATATAAAATGAGTTTCCCTTTATTAAAAGGACTCCCCATCACACGTCGACCAATCGGGGATAAATTCCCATTAATATAGGCAGCACAAACCACTCCACTAAAAATAGAATACATGGTGAAGCTTGCTAGAGCATTATAAAACATCATCGTTCCTTCACTCACATCACTCTTCGTTTCTTTCACCCAGCTTTGATTAAAATTAATGGTTGCTGCCGCGTTTCCGAGTGATTCGATTTGTTTAATCTGTGTAATGACATTTTTTAAGACACTTTGGGAAACACCCGACTCTTTGCTTACGACTACATCAAGATTATCTTGAACATAGCCGTCAGCTTTATCTTCCTGAACTAATTTTTTTGCCTCTTCCTCAGACTCAATATCTATAATTTCAAAATGCTCTCCTGCTTGTTCAAATACATGGTGATACATGTTATTTGGCGAAATTGCAACCCTAACTGGTGAAATTTCTTGATTCATGATTCCTGAAAAAGATACAAAATAAAATGAAATTAGAATAATTGGATATAGTAAAACCCAAAAAGAAAATGCGTAATCTTTTAAAGCGTCTTTTGATAAATAAGTAAATAACTTTAAGAATGTCTTCATGAATCTCGAAGTCCTTTCCCTGTGTATGCAAGGAACACATCATCTAAGCTTGGCTGTTCACTGTATAATCGAACATAGCTCAAGTTTAATTCTTCAAGAGCGTTTGCCACGTGAAGTAAGTGATTCGTTCCTTGTTCGAAGTTAAATTTCAAATGATCTTTATGGTAGTCTAATACAAGAACGTGAGGAATTTGTTTTAAGCGAGCTACTTGTTCCTCTGTAGGAACTGTAGACAATTCTACTTGGATAATTTCAGAAGTTGCAATCGAGTTCTTTAATTCTTGTGAAGTCCCAGAAACTATACTCTTACCTTTATCCATAATCACGATTCGGTCACTTAAACCATCTACTTCATCAAGGTAGTGAGTTGTATAAATAATCGTACTCCCTTGTTCATTAAGCTTACGAATTCCATCAAGAATGAAAGAGCGACTTTGCGTATCAACCGCAACGGTAGGTTCATCAAAGAAAATTAAACTTGGTTTATGCGCGATTCCGCAAGCGATATTCAAGCGACGTTTTAAGCCTCCACTTAATTTTTTTGGAACAAATTTACGAAAATCTTGTAATTCAACAAATTCGATTGCTTCTTCCACATATTGTTTTCTAGTAGCAGAATCGGAAATATACAACCCACAAAAGAAATCGATATTCTCTTCCACCGTTAAATTATTCAAGTACGCCAAATCTTGAGGCACAATTCCAATCTCCCGACGCGCGGCATTTGATAAAGGAAACTTATTTTCTCCAAGTATTGTAACTTCTCCACTATCAAAAGTTAGGAAGCCCAACATACTATTAATCGCCGTTGTTTTCCCACACCCATTTGGTCCTAGAAGGGCTAAAAGCTCCCCTTTTTTGATTTCAATATTAAAATGATTTAAGGCCACTAATTCTTTATATCGTTTTACAAGCCCTTTAACTTGAATACTATATTCCATGTCTTCACCTCATTGATTTATTTTACAGTTTCAGTATACAAATTCTCCCTTTTAAAACATAGTGTCAAATGTAGATTCTTTCTAATGACATTTGTCATAAATCTGTAGAATTTTATGCAATTTTCAGCTACACTAAAGGAGAATAAATCCTGGAGGAAAGCATTTTGCGAACTTTTGTAGAGAAATTGATGTTTTTTAGCTTCATTAGCATGTATATCATTAGCCAAGATGCAGATGTATTTACCATCTTTTTAGGAATTTGTATCTTTATCCTTTCCTTAACGATGGACTTTTCTGATTCAATAAAACTTCAACGCGGAGCCTTCATATTATCGACTATTATATGTATTTTATTTCCTTCAAATGGACTTTATACTGCTATTTTTGCTATTCATGCGGTTCAATTATTTGGCCTCTATGGATTAATTTCCATTCTTGTCTTGATTGTAAACCCTAATATTCTCACTCTTCTTGTAAGTGTAATTGGAAGTTATGTAATCTTACGAAGTCGATATGATAAAGCCTTTCGAATGAAGAGTTATCTGATTCAAGATAATCTAGAACTCGAAAGACAATTGCTTATTCAAAGGCAACAATTCAACCAAGAAGAAACCTTGAAACAAATGGAAGTCGCGGCTCTCAAAGAACGTAATCGTATCTCCCACGCCTTGCATGACCAAATCGGACATACGCTCAGTGCGTCGATTATGCAACTAGAAGCCCTGCAAATCATCACCAATGATCCCATTGTCGAGAAGAAGTTGGAACAAGTTTCTGGAATTCTTCAAAATGGGATGAATGAAATTCGTTCAACAATTCATAACCTTTACGACGACTCCTTCTTACTTTCTCAGAAGATGGATGAAATTCTCGCTCCTTTAAAGGAAAAGGTTCAAATCAATTATCAAAATACTATTTCTGATGAAATTCCTATTGATTTAAAATATAATCTCATCACCATCTGTAAGGAAATGATGACAAATTTTGTGAAGTATTCTAATGGAACAAGCATTAATTTATTTTTACTAGAGCAAAAAAGTTATTATACGATTCAATACAAAGATAATGGGACAAGAACTTCGGACACTCCAAACGGAATGGGACTCACGATGATGAAAGAACTCGTGGATAAACATAAAGGAGCTATGACACTACAAACCACAAATGGATATGACATCTTTATCCGTATCCCAAAACAGGAGAGCAAACATGATTAAAACGATTCTAGTCGATGACGACTTTCTAGTACTTCAAGCTTTAGAAACGATTCTTTCCGTTCATGACCATATTCAAGTTTTAGGGACAGGAAGCGACGGACGAGATGCTATCGAATTATATATTACTCATCAACCAGACCTCGTCTTGATGGATATTCGCATGGAACCAACTAGTGGAATTGAAGCAGCACAGGAAATTTTAAAAGATTTTCCTGAGGCAAAAATTTTATTTCTAACAACTTTTCAAGAGGATGAATACATTACCAAAGCTTTATCAATTGGGTGTAAGGGATATTTATTAAAACAACATATAAAAGGAATCCTTCCAGCCATCGAAGCAGTAATGAACGGTCAAAATGTTTATGATTCAACGATTGAAATGCCGGTGAAGAAAACCTACGAAAAGAAATCTAGTGCCCATTTAAGCGAACGTGAAAATGAACTACTCTATCTGGTCGCAGAGGGCTTTAACAATAAAGAAATCGCTGAGAAAATGTATCTCAGCGAAGGTACGGTCAGAAATTATTTATCCGCATTACTCGAAAAGCTAGAGTTAAGAGACCGTACTCAATTAGCTGTGTATTACTATAAAGAATTATAAAAAAGAACTTCGAATGAAGTTCTTTTTTTGCAAGTAGTTCGCTTGTGAATGATTACTCCCATTTTTTCCAAAAAATCAGTCAATTTTGTGCACAAAAAAAGCCCTGAATTCTCAGGGCTAATTTTCTTTAAAAGTTGACTAGACGTTGAGCCATATCTAATTCATATGCTCGTACTTCTCTTGATAAGAAACGACGAATTTCGTCTTCGTTATACCCTACTTGGAATCTCTTTTCATCTAGCATAATAGGACGACGTAGCAATCCTGGATTATTTTGGATTAATGAAAATAGTTGATTCAAAGGGACTTCATCTAAATCGATTTTTAACTCTTGAAAAGCTTTTGAACGAGTTGAAATAATCTCTTCGGTGCCATCTTCTGTCATACGTAAGATGTTTTTGATTTCATCGATTGTTAATGGTTCTGAAAAAATGTTTCTTTCGGTGTACTCAATGTTGTGCTCTTCTAACCAAGCTCGAGCTTTACGACATGATGTACAACTTGGTGAGGTATATAATGTAACCATTCGCTATGTCCTCCTTTAATATGATACTCTGTCTTTAATACGTGTATTATTATATATGATATATTAAAAAAAATCTATATGATTTTAGAAAAAAATTTTGATTTTCACAAACTTTTTGTAAAATTAATGAAAAATTTATTCTTTCAAAACGGTTTTCATTCGCTTTCATTTTGATAGAAACAGACTTTAGGAATTTGACGGTATTCACAATCCCTGAAAAATATTATTTTTATTTTTCATGAAAATCCCTTCAAAATAAGGTATAATAAAACTACAAACTTTAAGGAGCACTACTATGTCTAAAAAAAGAATTTTCTCTGGCGTGCAGCCTTCTGCAATTCCAACAATTGGGAACTATATTGGAGCAATGAAAAACTTCGTAGCTTTGCAAGATGAGTACGATTGTACATACTGTATCGTAAACCAACATGCGATTACTGTTCCACAAAATCCAAAGAAATTAAAAGAGCAAACTCGTTCACTTGCAGCACTTTACCTTGCGATTGGTTTGGATCCTGAAAAATCAACCATCTTCGTTCAATCTGAAGTTCCAGCACACGCACAAGCCGCATGGATCGTACAATGTAATGTCGGCGTTGGTGAATTAGAACGTATGACGCAATACAAAGATAAATCTCAAAAGCAACAATCCGTTTCTGCAGGGTTATTAACATACCCTCCTCTAATGGTAGCCGATATCGTTTTATATAACGCTGAAGTTGTTCCTGTTGGAGACGACCAAAAACAACATATGGAATTAACACGTGACTTCGTGGAACGCTTCAACAGCCGCTACGGAAATGGCAACAAATTACTTGTGATGCCAGAACCTTTTATTCCAAAAGCAGGAGCTCGTGT
>NZ_DBHISP010000028.1:0-7736 GCF_057274575.1 Granulicatella sp.
TTTGTTTTCACTTCTCGTATTTTTTTGATAGGTATGGTATACTAACCCTATGTTTAAAGAATTTCAAGGAGGCTCTTCCCAACATGGCTGAAGACAAAAAAACATTCTATTTAACGACTCCGATTTACTATCCGAGTGGGAATTTACATATTGGTCATGCCTATACAACTGTAGCGAGTGACGCGATGGTCCGCTACAAAAAATTGCAAGGTTTTGACACTTACTTTTTAACAGGAACAGATGAACACGGACAAAAAATCCAAGAAAAAGCGAAAGAAGCAGGCGTTTCAGAAATTGAATTCGTCGATAAAATCATTTTCGGCATTCAAGATTTGTGGAAAGAGTTAGATATCTCGTACGATGATTTTATTCGTACGACTCAACCACGCCATACGAAAGCTGTTCAAAAGATTTTCCAAAAGCTCGTCGATAATGGAGACATCTACCTTGGTGAATACGAAGGTTGGTATTCTGTATCCGACGAAGAATACTTCACAGAAACACAATTAGTCGAAGTATACCGCGATGCTGAAGGAAATATGATTGGTGGGGTTGCGCCAAGTGGACACGAAGTTGAGCTTGTCAAAGAAGAATCTTACTTCTTCAGAATGAGCAAATACGCTGACCGCTTATTGCAATACTACGAAGAACATCCAGATTTTATTCAACCTGAATCACGTAAAAACGAGATGATTAATAACTTCATCAAGCCAGGTTTGGAAGACTTAGCGGTTTCCCGTACGTCATTTGACTGGGGGATTCCAGTACCGAACGATCCAAAACACGTCGTTTATGTATGGATTGATGCATTATCAAACTACATTACAGCACTAGGATATGGTAGTGATGATGAAACATTATTCAACCGTTACTGGCCTGCAGATGTGCATTTTATCGGAAAAGAAATCGTTCGTTTCCACACGATTTATTGGCCAATTATGTTAATGGCCTTAGATTTACCTTTACCGAAGAAAATCTTCGCACACGGCTGGTTATTGATGAAAGACGGTAAAATGTCTAAATCAAAAGGAAATGTAGTCGACCCGAACACCTTAATCGAACGTTACGGCTTAGATGCATTACGTTACTACTTATTACGGGAAGTACCATTCGGTTCTGACGGAATTTTCACTCCAGAATCTTTCGTAGAGCGTATTAACTATGACTTAGCCAATGACTTAGGAAACTTATTAAACCGTACCGTTGCGATGATTAATAAGTATTTCGATGGAACCATTCCTGCACACACAGCACCGGTTTCAAGCTTTGACCAAGAATTAGTTGATGCTTCTAAAGCGATGATTGTGGAAGTCGAAGAAGCGATGGAAAACATGCAATTCTCAGTAGCGCTTGCTGCAATCTGGAAATTCGTTTCTCGTACGAATAAATATATCGATGAAACAACTCCTTGGGCAGCTGTGAAAGATGAAGCACGCCAAGAAGAATTAGCACGTACAATGAATTACTTAGCAGAAAGCTTACGAATCATTGCCGTTGCCTTACAACCATTCTTAACGCAAACCCCTGGTCAAATCCTAACTCAATTAGGAATTACGGACAGCGCGTTAATGGATTACCCTTCATTACACACATATGGCGTGATTCCTGAAGGAACTAAGGTGGTTGAAAAAGGTCAACCAATCTTCCCACGTTTAGATGTGGAAGAAGAAGTGGCTTACATCCAATCTAAAATGGGTGGAGCGCCAGTCGAAGAAGAAAACACAGACTGGAACCCAGAAGAAGTGGAACTTTCAAGCGAAAAAGAAAGTATTAAATACGACGACTTCGACAAGATTGAATTAAAAGTCGCAGAAGTTATTGAATGCGGACCCGTAGAGGGGGCAGACAAATTGCTTCAATTCCGCTTAGACGCTGGAGATGCTGGTGGTCACCGTCAAATCCTTTCGGGGATTGCGGAATGGTACCCAGATCCAAGTATTTTTGTTGGTAAGAAAGTTGTCATTGTTGCGAACTTAAAACCACGTAAAATGCGTGGACAAATCAGTCAAGGAATGATTCTTTCAGCTGAAAAAGATGGCGTTCTTCAAGTGGTGTTTGCACCAGAAGGAATGCCAAATGGCTCAACTGTAGCCTAATAGAATAAAAACAAAAAGGGGACCCTTCGGATGCGAAGAAAGGCATTTGAAGGGTCTTTTTTTAGAAGGAGGACAAATGAAAAAAGGTGTATTAACAGGGCTGCTTCTTTTTGGATTTTTCTTTGGAGCAGGTAATTTAATTTTTCCGCCAAGCTTAGGTTATCAATCTGCTGAGCAATTTTGGCCAGCAGTCATCGGATTTATCGTTTCTGGGGTAGGGCTTGCGATTGGAACGTTATTAATTGGAACAGTGATTAATGGTGGATTCAGAAAAGAATTGGACGAAAAGATTCATCCAATCTTCTCATTGGCATTTTTAGTAGTATTATATTTATCCATTGGACCTTTCTTTGCAATTCCGCGTACAGCAACGGTATCATACAACATCGGGGGAGCGCCGTTCTTACCGGATTCTAATTCAGGGCTTTTGATTTACGCAGCGATTTACTTTGCGGTAGCCTTTTTCTTGGCGTATAACCGTTCATCACTCTTATCCAGCATCGGTAAAATCTTAACACCGATTTTTGCAGGATTAATTTTAATCTTAGTGGTCGTTGGAGCGTTTAAATATGGACAAACGTCACCAGAATTAACTGGTCAAACAAATCTATCTGTATCGACCGCTTTTGGAAATGGTTTTGTGGAAGGTTATAATACTTTAGATGCCTTAGCAGCTGTAGCCTTCTCAGTCGTTGCCGTAAATACGCTAAAAGAGTTCCATTTCACCTCTAAAAAAGAGTACATGAAAACCATTATGAGCGTGGGGTTCGTAACAGCCATTGGATTTAGCGTGTTGTATATCGGCCTTGCGTCCCTTGGGAATCATTTCAATGTAGCAAGCGCCTTAGCTCAAGATTCAACACTAAACGTAGGGTCTTACGTATTAACCATGGCTTCACGTGAGTTGTTCGGGACATTCGGACAGGCTTTCTTAGCGGTAATGGTCGTGATTACTTGTTTGACAACAACAGTAGGATTGATCGTATCAGTAGGGGAGTTCTTCGAAGAAACATTCCCATGCTTCTCTTATAAAGTGTATGCGACCGTGTTTACGTTCATCGGATTTGGCGTAGCAACGCTTGGACTTCAAACAATTATTGCCTTCTCACTTCCAGTATTGATGATTTTATATCCAATTACAGTTGTGATTGCGTTTTTCGTATTAGCGAACAAAAAAGTGGCATTCTCGAAGAAAGGAATGCAGCTAACGGTTGCGTTGACAACGATTATTTCAATGGTTTCCAGTGTTGCTGCTGCATTGAAATTGGAAGGTTTAGTAAAAGCCTTGGAAATTCTTCCATTGCAAAGTTTATCACTGGGATGGATGGGACCAGCGCTGATTGGTATTTTAATCGCGCTCATCTTACCGGACAAAATCAAAGGCGAAGCATTCGACTTCGAAGCATTTCAAACAAAATAGTGCATGACTTTATTAGATGATTACTGCGTATCCCTACGGGGATTTTCATAGTAGCGGTAACGTTGCACCAGTTCGAGCCTCTTCGAGTCTCTCACCTTTAAAGCCTCAAAGAGGGCGTATGGATTAAAAATCCTACGCCCTCTTATTCGTTTTAATGCATAGTCACGTTACTGCTACTATAAATCCCCTAGGATACTTCGTAATCACTATTTAGTCTGTACTTTTTATTTTGTGGAAATGCTTTGAAGGCTTCAAAAAAGTTCCAATAAAGGATAAATTCGTTCTAAACAAGAAAAAACACCGACTGGGATTCCAGTCGGTGTTTTGCATCTAAATGGCTTCGATAAAGTGTTCGGAATATTCTTTCCACATATCTGGACTAAATCTAGCTTTTTGGGGATTGAGAATCTTCTGATAAAGACGGACCGTGCTTCCATCTTCAATGGAATAGGAGTATTCATATAAAAATCCAGTACGTTTGGCGAAATTACAAGAGTCTTCATGGTCACTTGCAATTTGTATTGAAAGGCTCGGTATTCCTTGTTGAACGAGGTACGGCTGAATTAATTGAAATGCTTCAATCAAAACATCACGTTGCCAGTATTCTTGCAATAATGCGAAATCCATTAGATTGTTTTGTTCTGTGGAGACTTTCATAAAGCCAATTGGAAGGTCGTAATTCTTCATTTCGATGATAAAAAAGTACGGAGAATTCGCGATTAGTCGTGTATAAAAGTTCTCTGCATTTAAGTGAGACGGTGCAGATACCCATGGAAGGTTAGACGTTGCTAAAGGATCGTTTAGCAAAGACTTGATAATCTCCATGTCAGTTTCGTGAAAGGGCCTAAGAGTGATACGTTGTGATTCTAGTGTAGGTACGTTCATAATCGTTACCCCCTTTCTCTACCTGCATTATAGTCGTAATCTGTTGGAAAGTAAAGAGTGCAAATTGCTTTTATAACAATAATGAAAAGGGTTCCGAAAATATCTGAAAGAAACGGATATTTTCCTATTTCTTTGATAGAAATTGTCCAATTCTGGTGACATTTTTTATCGTGACTTTAGTCATGGTACTTCGTGACTGGAGGGCCTACAGAGTGACCTTGGTTTTTGATAAACTTAAATCATCAAGAACAAGTACGGAGGCAGACCATGATTAAAGTACATCAAATTAGCAAACGTTTTGGAAACAAGACAGCATTAAACCAAATTGAATTCAATGTTGATAAAGGAGAAATTTTTGGGTTCTTAGGACCAAGTGGAGCTGGGAAAACAACTCTCATCAATATTCTAACAGGACAATTGAAAGCCGATGAGGGAACGACAGAACTCCTTGGAAAAGAGACTAAGAATTTAGCGCCAGAAGATTTAGCGCATATCGGTTTAGTCGGTGATTCCAGTGGATATTATGAAAAACTTTCCCTCGAGAAAAACCTAATCGTTTACGCAAAAATTTATGGACTTCCGAATCGTCGAGTCGATGAAGTATTAGAACAAGTAGGACTCCTGGATAGTAAAAAGGTAATTGCAGAAAAACTTTCTACAGGGATGCGCCAAAGAATGTTTCTAGCAAGAGCGCTCCTCAACAAACCAGAATTACTCTTTTTAGATGAACCAACGAGTGGTTTAGATCCAATGACCTCTCAAAAAATCCACCGATTATTAAATGAGCTTAAGGAAAGTGGAACAACGATTTTCCTCACCACCCATGACATGGTAGAAGCAACGGAGATGTGTGACCGGATTTCCTTGCTAAACCAAGGGGACTTAGTAGAAATTGGAACACCACGAGATATTATTCAAAAATACAATAAAGAAAAACGAGTGAAAGTAACGTTTAAAGACCATACTGAAAAAGTAGTATCTTTTGAAGCGTTAAAAGAGGAAGACTTAACGACAGTAGAAATGATGCACTCAATGGAACCAACCCTTGAAGAAATCTTTATTCAATTGACAGGAGAGAAATTAAATGATTAGAAGAATTAGCGCCTTGATTTGGCTACGTACACAAATGATTGTAAGTAATGGAGCAATGTTGTTCCAAATTATTTTCCCATACGCTTTACTTGTCCTCTATGATCGGTTTTTAAATCCAGACCATGACCCAAGCAAATCGCTTCAAATCTTGTTTATCATGTTACCGCTCGCGTTTAGTTTATCTATGGGAACTATGATTACGATTATGTTGGCGGAAGAAAAAGAGAAAAAGAATTTGAAAACTTTATTCCTTAGTGGAATTCACTCAGCAGAGTACCTAATATCCATCTTATTCTATCCAATTATCCTTGGTTGCATTACGATTGTCAGCTTCCCGCTCATTTTAAATGCGGACCTTTCAAACCATCTAGTGGAATATGGAGTAGTGATGACTAGTGTTGCTGTTTGTGTTATCTTGGTGAATTTATTAGTGGGGGCAGTGACCGATACGCAAGCGAAAGCGCAAGTGAATGGAGTCATTCCGATGATGGCCGTTGCATTTTTACCGATGTTTTCTCAATTTAGTGAGTCTATTTCAAAAGTGGCTCATTACACATTCATGGGGAACTTCATCGATTTCTTCTTAGATAAAGGATTCACGTTGAACTTCCAAAGCATGCTTGTTCCAATCACGTGGATGGCGGTTCTCATCGTGTTAAACTTCTTCTTATTGAAACCAAAAGCTAGTCACTAATGAAAGAGAAAATCAATTGATAAAAATTGTAAGATTTCTTTGATAGTGATTCTCAGAGAACACTTAGAAAATGAATAGTAAAAAATTTTTCCTCTAAAAGATTCGTTCTTTTGGAGTTTTTTTAGCAATAAAGTATCCAAAAAAAGCAAGATGTAACATTTTTGTTACGTAACAAAAATGTTACACTCAAGGAAAACGGAGGTGTATTTATGAGGTATAAACGTGAATTTACAAAGCAGAACTTTGAAGAGTTACTGGAGATGCCGTATGGGAGAATGGTAAAGGCGGCAGCAATTTTACAACTGATTGAAGAAGAAGGTGTGACTCCGGAGATGATCGAAAAATGGGGAGAGTATGACAAAGAAAAAGGAATTATGTATTTGGTTTTCGAAGTAGAAGATATTATGGAAGGGGTGAATGGCAGTGAGTTCTTTAAGAGAAGAGACATTCTCGATTATTGCATCGCGCTATCCGAACTTTAAAGAGGATGTAGCGAAAGAATTGGCGAGACATAGGGCTGTACTCCGTATCATTCGTCTTAGAATGGAAAGTAATTTATCCAGAGAGGAATATGCAAAGAAAGTAGGGTTTAAACGGACAGCACTGGCTAGGTTGGAGCGTGGGGAAGGAACGCCTAGTCTATCGACGTTAATTGAACTAGCTTACAAAAATGGATATGAGGTGGATATTCAGTTGAAACCTCAAAATTTCTAAGGCGCTTAGTATTCCACTTCATTTCTTTTCAGATTATCGTTTCTCTTGGGAGTTTGTTATAATACAAGAGTAGAATTGGAGGAATGAAAGTGGGAATGTATCTGATTACAGGAGTTGTAGTAGCAGCTCTGATTTTTTCAATGTGGCGGGATAATCGCAGTTTATGGAACCCCGCCCTCCTTATTATTGCGGTGTTTTTTGGATATTTATCAGTAGTTCAAGCGGTTTATCAATCTGGAAGCGAAGCAGGACATCTTCTCGTGTTAATGGTCGGATTTTTAGGCGTGCCCTTTTTAATTTTCCTAAGCGGCTTTTTCTTTATTTATAACGGAATCGTTCTTCTAAAGCGTGAGGGAAAATCTAAGTCGAATTTCTTATCGCTTGGGATGGGCTTTTTGATTTTACTATTCTTTGGTGTGATGATAATTCGTGCGCTCAATAATCAGTATTTTTATGAAAATCACTGGGTGAATATTGTCTTAATCTTTTTTGTCTACACCTATGTCATTTTTGGATTTGCCTTTTTTGGATTCCTATTTTACTCGATTTTGTATGTGTTTATTCCAAAGAGAACACAGTATGATTTCATCATTATTCATGGAGCTGGATTATTAGACGGAGAACGGGTAACACCTCTTTTAAAACGTCGGATTGATAAGGCGGTCGAGGCTTTTAAAAAATCAAAAAATCCAACTATCAAACTGATCGCAAGTGGTGGAAAAGGAGCCGATGAGAAGATTTCGGAAGCGCAGGCGATTTTGAATTACTTAATGGAAGAAACGGATGTTCCAAGAGAGTCCGTATTGCTCGAAGAAGAGTCGAGAACGACCTATGA
>NZ_DBHISP010000029.1:0-7292 GCF_057274575.1 Granulicatella sp.
ATAAAAACACCCCAAAAGTTAGATTTTCTGTCTAATTTTTGGGGTGCACTTCAAAGCCGGTGGATATTTATTTTTTACTAGCATCCATAATCTTTTTTCGATAATCCTTATTCCGTCTTAATGTAAAATAATCTGGAACTGGATCTTGGCCACCACGAATAAATGGATGACATCTGCAAATACGTCCACATCCCATTAAAACGCCTTTAACTGAACCGTGTTTTTCAACAGCCTGAATCATATAACTCGAACAGGTTGGTCTGTAGATGCAGGAAGGTGGGAATAATGGAGAAATCCATTTTTGATACCCACGCACCAATGCAATCATTATTTTTTTCATCTCAATACTGCTTTCTTATTTAAATAAATTAAAGAAGGCTTGTGTTCCTTCTGCTGCGATTAAAGTATATACATAAAGAGTAACTGGTTTTGCAAGTAGACAAATTGCCACAAACTTTTTGAAGGTCATATGACTAAGTCCTGCGACCATACAAAGGAAGTCGTCTGGAAATCCAGGAAGGACCATCGCTCCAAAGAAGAAACGCTCAAATTTCTTTCCTTTATCCAAGTATCCGACGTATTTATCGTAGGTATCATCATCCACGAAAGCCTTCGCCAATGTTTCACCGTAGCGACGAGCTAACCAGAAATTGATGCAAGAACCAATCATGATTCCTACAAAGTTATACACCCACCCGTAGAATGGCCCAAATACAATATGTCCAATCACACACGTTAAACCCCCAGGAATAATCGGATATACAACTTGCGTAATTTGAATAATAATAAAAATAAGAATGCCGATCCAACCCGAATTCGCAATGCTTTCTCGGAAAGGACCATCAAGTGCAAAATAATCATTTTTTGCCACTAACCATCCTAAAATAATGGTTAGAATAATCCCGATAATGGTCACGATTCGTATAATTTTACGATTTAATTCGATTGCTTTTGATGTATCCACAATGAACTCCTTAAACTATTGATAGTTGCATTATAACAGACAAACTTAAAAATTCCTTCGAAAGTTTCTTACGTTTTGCTTAAGATTCGTTATTTTCTAAGTTCCACGGTTTTACAACCGTAATATGATCCATCAATGCTTCTTGGCGTCCAAGTTGTTCTAGACGTGCCTTACGACGTTCTTCATAGCCACTGCAGATGAATTTCTCTTCATCGGTTTCTGGAACGATGGCATCTACCGTGAAATCTGTTTCTCCTTCACGAGGTAGTGCGACGAATGTCCAAAAGCTCGTAGCTGCTAAATAGCGTTCTCCGTTCAAGACATCTTCTCCGACCACTTTACAGAAGACTTCTACACTCTTCTTCCCTGTTCCTGAAATATACGTTTCTACGCAGACAGAATGTCCTAGTGGAAGAGGTTTTAAATAATTCATTGCATCCACTGAAGCCGTTACTGCAAGGCGACGGCAATGACGGGATACCGTAATTGATGCACAGTCATCAATGATTCGTGTTAAATTCCCTCCGAATAGTGTGTTATGCATATTCACATCGAATGGGAAAATTCTACGTGCTTGAATCGCACGTGTTTGGCTACATGTTTTAGATGGGGTACTCATTTTCTTAGCTCCTTGGTTATTTTACTTTTCTATTCTAACATGAAACCAAAATGCGTTCAAAGACACTCAAATTGTGTTTTGGAGAATCCTTCGGATTGAATTATAATAGCGGTAACGTTGCACCGGTTCGAGCCTTAAGTCTCTCACCTTCAAAGCCTCAAAGAGGGCGTATGGAATAAATTCCAACGCCCTCTTATTCGTTTTGATGCATATTCACGTTACTGCTATTATAAAATCCGAGGATTCTCCGAAACCATATTATAAGTGTTCTTCTCTCTTCCCCGAATAAAAGCAATATCCACATACGTTATTTTTTCTTTGCGCGTTTGGCTTCGTGAATCAGCTTTAATGCTCTTTTACGTGTCTTGATATTTGGGCTCTTCATTTGTCGATATGCCGTCGCTAAATCTTGTTTCATAACATACACCTCCTATTGCTTTTCTCGTAGTTTACCAACTTGCTTTTTTAATACCAGGAATTAATCCTATATGCGCTAATTCTCTAAATTTGATACGTGACAAGCCAAATTTACGCATATATCCTCTTGGTCGACCATCCGTTTGATCACGAAACTTCAGGCGGTTTGGATTTGAATTTTTAGGCAGTTTTCTTAGTCCGTCAACGTCTCCTGCTTGCTTCAGGGCATAACGTTCTTCAGCGTAACATTCGATGAGCGCTTTTTGTTTTTCATACTTTGCAATTTTAGATTTCTTTGCCATTTTCTTCTCTTCTTTCTAAATCGGAATAATTACGTTTTACATTGTATCAATTGTTTCCTTTAAAATCAAGTGGTTTACACTCAAAAAAAGAGAGCCTTTTCCAAAGCTCTCCTTCAAATCATATTTATTTAAGATTAGTCAATCCCAACTTCTTTACGAACAACATCTGCAATACGTGTTACGTAATCATGAACGAGTTCATCCGTTGGTGCTTCAACCATGACACGAACAAGTGGCTCCGTACCACTTGGGCGAACAAGCACACGTCCGTTTCCATCCATCTCAGCCTCTACAGCATCGATGACTTCTTTAATCGCTGGAACTTCCATTACACCATTTTTATCACTCACACGAATGTTTACTAATTCTTGTGGGTATGTTGGCACTTCACTGGCTAATTCGCTTAATGATTTGCCAGTTTGTTTCATGACATTCATTAATTGAATTCCTGAAAGTAATCCGTCGCCTGTAGTGTTTAAATCAAGGATAATAATATGTCCTGATTGTTCCCCACCGAAGTTGTAGTTGTTTTTGCGCATTTCTTCAACCACGTAACGATCACCAACTGCTGTTTGAAGAGCAACCATTCCTTCTGCTTCTACCGCTTTATGGAATCCTAGATTACTCATAACTGTTGATACGATCGTATCTTTGCTTAAAGTCCCTTGGTTTTTGAAGTGTTTACCAAGGATGAACATGATTTTATCGCCATCAACGATTGTTCCATTTTCATCGACTGCGATACAGCGGTCGCCGTCTCCATCAAAACTCAAACCGATATCTGCTCCAGTTTTTTTCACAAATTCTACTAAAGCTTCTGGATGTGTTGAGCCCACTCCATCATTAATGTTTACTCCATTTGGTTTATCACCTATTGTGTGGAAGTCTGTATCTAAGTCAGCAAATAAACGAGTTAACATTGAAGCGGTTGCTCCGTTTGCTCCGTCTAATGCTACTTTAATTCCAGATAAAGATTCTACCGTATTTTGTAGGAATTGGCTGTATTTCATTGTTCCTTCTAAATACTCATCGACTGTTCCTAATGCATCTGTAGAAGGACGTGGTAATGTGTCTTCTTTTGCATCTAATAACGCTTCGATTTGTGCTTCAGTTTCGTCCGTTAATTTAAAACCGTCTGAACCAAAGAATTTAATTCCGTTATCTTGCGCTGGGTTGTGTGAAGCTGAAATCATGACTCCAGCAACAGCCCCTTGCACTCGTGTTAAATAAGCCACCCCTGGAGTAGGAATCACTCCAAGTTGCATTACTTCAATCCCTACAGAGAGTAATCCAGCAATTAAAGCATGCTCTAATAATTGACCCGAAATACGAGTGTCACGCCCCACTAATACCCGTGGATGTGCATTCCCTTCTGCTTGCTGTAATAATACATAACCGCCATAACGGCCTAGTTTAAATGCTAATTCTGGTGTTAATTCTACGTTAGCTACGCCACGAACACCATCTGTTCCAAAATATTTACCCATAATTTTCTCCTTTAGCCTTATCTGGCTTGTGTTGTATGTTCTTGTGTCGTTTCGGATTGAGTAGTTGTTTCTCTTGAATCCAAAACACCATAATCTACCACTGTAATAGTGACTTCAACTGCTTCTGGAGTAATGCTATTGACGCCAGATGGTAGTGTTAATGTTACTGTTTTCTTAATGGTTTGAGTCACATTACTCACATCTACTACTACTGGAATAGCTGTAATTCGACTTAAAATCGATTGAGCTCCTGAGATTGTAACTTGCTTAGTAGTTGAATTCAATGAATATGAATAACGTGAAGTCCCACCAGTTGTCGTAAAGACAAGAGGGACTGTTTTTGAGCTAGAAGAAATTGGCACTCGAACTTGTACGCGTTCTGGCTCAATTTTCACAGCAATAGGTTTTCCTGTAGCATCCAAAGCTTGTAGTTCTCCTGTAGTCGTAAAGTCTGATTTTGTCCCTTCAGGAATCGTAACTTTTGCGACCACTTTTTCTACTTGCTTTAAAATTGAATCCGCAGCTTTTACAATGACCGTTCCTGGAGAAGTCGTTCCGTCTCCAATTTGATAGCCATTTCCAATATTTGAAGAATCAACCGTTACATTAACAGGAAACTCTTTAGCATTCTTCTTCTCAATCGTTATTTCAACATTTTCTGGTGAAACAATACCTGTCACTCCCGTTGGAAGACCTGAAACTGAAAGAGAAATCGTATGCTTTCCTTCTCCTAACTCTGTTAAATTTGGCGTAGTCACTTTGTACGAACCATTACTTGATGTACTTAAAATCAAACTACTTGTTCCTTCAAGACGTAAAGAAACAGAGTCTGGTAAACCTGTTACTGAGTACTCTTCACTGTTGATATCTACATAAATTGGCACATTTGTAATCGTGTTTGAACTTGACTGTGGATTTAATGTGCTTGAACGTAATCCAGAATTAGCGTCTTTAGCTAAAATAAATAGAAAGATACTTAGAACTAAAGACATCAACATGAGAAATGATTTTTTATTCATCCAATTAGCCATTCGAACGTCCCCCTTTAAAGATCGCACGTATCCATCGAACGACTGCTGGATCCATCTCATCGTCTCCTTCTACCACTAAATATTGCGACAAGACTTGAACTAATTCTTCAGAAGAAAGTTCCCTATGTAGTTTTTCTCGAATCGCTACACTCACCTTTCCAGTTTCTTCGGAAATAATAATCGTAATCGCATCGCTCACTTCACTTAGCCCAATCGCAGCACGGTGACGTGTTCCTAATTCTTTTGGAATCATCATATTCTCAGACAGTGGTAAATAACAGGCCGCTGCAGCAATATGATAATCACGAATAATCATTGCCCCATCATGTAATGGGGTATTTGGAATAAAAATATTCGTAATCAATTGATTAGAGATTTCAGAGTGAATCGGAATCCCAGTATTAATAAATTCTTCTAGAGAATTCCCTTGTTCTATGGAAATCAAAGCTCCAATTCTTCGTTTTGCCATATATTGAATGGCTGTATCCAACTCATTAATCATGACTTCTGCTTCATTTGCACTTTCAGATTTACGTGAGAAGAAATTCGAACGTCCAATATGTTCTAATCCGCGACGAATCTCAGGTTGAAAGACAATCAAGGCAGCCACAACTCCCCACTGAATCACGAAGTTCATAATCCAGTCTAAAGTAGTTAATCCAAGGAAAAAACTAATAAATTTCATTGCAGCAATTGCAGCAATTCCTTTCATTAAATGAATCGCCCTTGTTCCTTTAATAATCACTAAAATATTATAGAGAATGTACCAAACAATCAAAATATCAATTAGATTGCGAAAACTCCCCCATGAAAATAAACTGTTCCAATTTATTTGCATAAAGTTAACCTCTCTTCCACCAATATGTACCTTTCTATTATAGCACAGATAAGAGCTAAACGAAAAAAAGCGCGGATTTTAAGGAAGACATTCATGAACTTCCTCCTCGCTTTCTTTAGGGTTTCACAATTAAAAATACGTTCTACCAAGTTGGATGATAGAACGTTTTAAGATTTTTATTCCCCTTCTGTCTCTGTATTAGCAATGTAGTAAGAGTACCCACCAGTCACTGCTACCTCCACAACTAGAATCATCGTAGCTACCAAAATTGCAATATTATTTACCATAAATATTGCTGTTAAAATCATTAATATTCCAGCAATAATAGAAGCAAAACCAAAAAAGCGTTGTGTTTTTCGGAAAGCTACATCATTATTTTTTAGCCATGACGCACGGAATCCAAAGTGTTTTGTATTGTCTTTAATCTTAGGAGAGAGATTTCCAATCAGGATAAAGAAAATCCCAAGGATGAATGTCAAAAAACGTCCCATTTGTGTCCCAATCGTCACTCCATTTAAATACAACCAAAATTGGAAATAAGCAACAACATTCAGTAATAGTAGAACTAACCAACTAATAGAACGAGCGGTCTTCACATTCCCTCCTGTTAATTTAGGAGAAGTGCTAGCAATACGAATGATAAATCCAACAATGGCCACAATCACCGGATAAATTATAATTGTAAATCGATTGGCAGTGCCGGTAACATTTCCAGAAAAATCGAAATTAGATACAATGGTCTCCGGTAAGAACCACACCACCACTAGAGCCACAACGAGTGGTACAAACATTAATGCAAGATAGGTATATTTTTTAATTTGTTTTACTTGTTCCATGTTATTTTCCCCCAATAATTTGATTGATCCATACAATCGCTTCATCCAGTACGGTCAAATTCAATTCATAATAAATAAAGTTTTTATAACGCGTTTCGTAGATTAAATCTGCTTGTTTTAATTTTCTAAGATGATAAGACAAAGCTTGTGGCGTCATCCCAATTAACTCCGCTAAATCGCCTGTATTGGTCTTCCCTTTGCGCAGGATTTCTAAAATTTGACGGCGCGTTTCATCCGAAAGAGCAGACATTACTTCATTAACAGCCATCTCCTCAACTTCTTTCTATTTAAATTTATCTTTAAGTAGATTATACTCCTGAGGGATGTAAAATGCAATATCTATTTAAAATATTTTTTAATAGATTTTCGTGTAAAAGAAAGATGATACCAGCGATTTCTTACGGTATCATCTTTTTAAATTTGTTTTTCTCTTAAATTAAAGTGCGTCACTTAAGCGTGCGAACTCTTCAATCGTCAGTGTTTCTGCACGTCTGGTTGGGTCGATACCTGCAGCTTCTAATGCAGTAGCTAAGCTTTCTTTTGTGTGGATATCCCCAACGTAAGCTTTAGCTAAATTATTCCATAGTGTTTTACGACGTTGCACGAAACTATTCTTCACGAGCGCAAAAAATTTCGCTTCGTCTTTTACTTCCACGAGTGGTTTCTCGCGACGTTTTAACACCAGAATCGCAGAATCCACATTCGGAGCAGGATTAAAGACCATCTTCGGCACGATAAATCCAATGCTCGCTTCGCAGAAATATTGAATCGCAATCGTGAGCGATCCATACGCCTTCG
>NZ_DBHISP010000030.1:0-6515 GCF_057274575.1 Granulicatella sp.
GCACTATTAAAGTCCGCAATAGGATAATAAATCGTTCCTGTTTGACTTGAATAGAACACACTGTCTGGTAGTTGGTCTGGTATTAATTTCTTCAACACTTTAATCACATGTTCCGCTACGCCTAAAGAAATGGCATAAACTAAGAAGTGATCCCACAGTTGAATACTTGGTAAATCTTCAATTCTCTTCATTGGAGAGAGATCTTTCAGCATTTGTTTAAATGCTTGCCATTGACGGTAACGATACTCTCCTTCCAGCGTACGTCTCTTCGCTGCTGCTCCTCCTCCGATTAATGTCAGAGGAATGAAAACAAGGGCAAAGATAAACGTAAGGGCAGCCAGTACTGGGTTCTTACTTAAAAGGCTTAAACCGAAAGTGGCTGCTACAAGTAGGAATACAAAACAACCTGCAAAATAGTTTCTCGCTTCTGGTTCTCCTTTTGTAAAACGATCGACGCGATGTTTTTCTGCAGCCGTATCGACCGCATTCAACCAACTAGTGGCTGCATTATAATACGCATTTGGATGATCTTCAGCGTATTCTTTAATATCTTTTAGGAAGATGGTATCATCTCCGCCACCCACGTTTTCAAAGAGCAATTTCACTGCTAATTTCTCGTGACGAAGAAGTTTCGATACATCTCCAACGAGTTTAATTTCATGTGGTTGTGTTTCCGACAAGGTTAAAATCCTCTTGCGGACTAAATCCATGACCGTTGCACTTAAATCTTTCATTGTACTCTTGCCATAAATCGCTTTGTTCATAATAGCCGGAGTAATATCTTCAGGAATTTCAAAGAGATGATCTGGAACGTGAGGAACTTTTTGTAGTCTCTTACGGTTGGCAATGAAGCCTTTAACCCATGCAAAGATTAAGTTCACAACCATCAGTATCCAACCGATATACACACCGATGGACCCTAGCGTCTTCATACCTTCTTCTTGTTGCAGCAATTTTTCTTCTTGAGCCACAATCTCATCAAAGGCTTTTCGGTTCACTACATTGGTATTTGCTGGAGTCAATGTTTGTGGAAAAATCATATGAACTTCAACGAAATCTCCACTGTTGTTAGAAGGAGCTGTGAAGGTCACGGACTTGTAATCATCAGCAATTGTTACATTCCCGTTTTGCCCTGCCCCATGTCCCCACGCACGAAGCGTTTCTTTAGACGCATTTCCTGGAAGGTTCACCTTGACCGTGATGTTTTCTTGGTTGATTTCCCACTGTGTACCAACGACTTTTCGGTTTAATTCCGCTGTGTCTTGATAGTTTGTAATTAAATTTGGAATCGTATATTGGAAGGTAACGGTTCTTCTCGAATTTGAAAACGGTGTGAAGACTTTAAATTTCAATTTGTCCGCTTCATGAGTCAGCTGATAGGTGCCACTCGTTCCCGTTGAATTTTGAGGCATTTCTACCGTTCCAGAAGCTGTTTCCAAAAAGGCAGTGACATCCGTTGGTTCTCTAAACCCTGAGTAATCTAAATTATAGAACACCCCATTATAAGAACCGTCTGCATGAAACGTAATTTTTTCTTGAAACTGAACATCGCCGTTTTCTATAATATTCACGGTGATATCGTATTTGTCTATCTTTAAGCTACGAGCATCAACACTCGAGCTCAACCTAAAAAAGACCACTAATCCTAGTAAAAACGTAATGATATAACGTATTTTTCGATTCATGTTCTCACCTCTACACTATCAAAAAAGTGTGAAATCTCTGCGGGATTGTCCACGAAGGAACTTCGCCATCATCTCACACTTGTCTGTACTCTATTACATTACTGAACCAACAATATTTAATTTTTTCTTCAAGTAGAATTTAGCTGCTAAAGCTGCTCCCCCAATGAGCAAGTACCATTCATAACTCATTACAAGATTGATAAAACTTGGAATGAAGTGTTGGCTTGCAACAACTAAGAGTAACCATGCGACCATCGCTACCGTGCTCACTACTAAGTAACGAATGTACCCACGTTGGCCTTTTGGGTTGTCAAATTTAGGAGCATTTTTCGAAATAGCTAACATTACGAACGCTCCTGCGATAAAGTTGATAATTAGTGTTAATAAGCCCATTGGTTGTGAACCTGAATCTGGATTTAACATCAACATCACTCCTGTTACTAGAGCGAATAATCCCCCTACTAATAAACCACCATCTAAAGCGATTTGCCAATCTGGAGATTTTGCATCTGGATCTTTAGCAGGTCCGTCTACAATCGCATGCACGCGTTCTGTTACCGTTCCGAATAATTGACGTGCAGTCACTCCTGATTTTTGATGTTCGATGATTTGAGGAAGCATAAGTGCTAATTCTTTCTCGATTTGTGCCCCTTCGAATCCTGCTTCCTTTAATTCACGTTCTAATTGGAAAACGTATTGTTCATTTTTGTTTGTTAATTCTGCTTTCAATGTATCTACTGATACTTGTTCTTCTACTGATAGGTTTTGTTCTGACATACTATAATCCTCCGATATCCTTATACATTAAATCTAAAGAGCATAACGTCGCCGTCTTGTACGACATATTCTTTACCTTCTTGTCGAACTTTTCCGTTCTCTTTTGCGGCTGTCATACTACCATATTCGAGCAAATCTGCATACGCAACTGTTTCTGCACGGATGAATCCACGCTCGAAGTCTGAGTGGATGATTCCCGCACATTGCGGAGCTTTCATGCCACGGCGGAATGTCCACGCACGTACTTCTTGCTCCCCAGCTGTAAAGTAAGTCGCTAATCCTAATAAGTGATACGCTTTTTGGATTAAGATGTCTAATCCAGAAACTTCAATTCCCATTTCTTCTAGAAAGGCTTGTTTTTCTTCTTCCTCAAGTTCTGCCACTTCTTCTTCAATTTTCGCACAGATGACAACGACTTCTGCATCTTCTTTGGCTGCATAGTCTTCCACTAATTGTACGTATTGGTTATGGCCGCCTTCCATCACGTCATCTTCTGAGATGTTTGCGATGTAAAGCATTGGTTTTGTTGTTAAAAGGAATAAGCCTTTCACGATTGGAAGTTCTTCCTCTGTGAATTCAATCGTACGCGCTAATTGACCTTCTTCTAACACCGGTTTGATTTTTTCTAAGACAGCAAGTTCTGCCACCGCGTCTTTATCTTTTGTTTTCGCAATTTTTGCCACGCGAGCAATCCGTTTGTCCACTGACTCAAGGTCGGCCAATACTAACTCTAAGTTAATCGTTTCGATATCTGCGATTGGGTCTACTTTCCCAGCCACGTGTGTAATATTTTCGTCTTCAAAACAACGAACCACTTGGCAAATCGCATCTACTCGACGGATATGGCTTAGGAATTTATTCCCTAGACCTTCCCCTCGGCTTGCCCCTTTAACGATTCCAGCGATATCGGTAAATTCAAAGGTCGTCGGAACAGTTTTCTTAGGTTTTACTAATTCCGTTAATTTTTGTAAACGAAGGTCTGGCACTTCTACCACTCCCACGTTTGGGTCAATCGTCGCAAACGGATAGTTCGCTGCTTCGACCCCTGCTTTTGTAATTGCATTAAATAATGTTGACTTCCCAACGTTTGGTAAGCCGACGATTCCAGCTGTTAAGGCCATTTGTCACACTCTTTCTCTTATTTGTTTTCTTCGGCAACAGAAATCGTCACCTTTTTCATCTTCTTCTCGAATTCCCGCCTTGGCATTAGGACCATTTGACCACAGTGATCACACTTGATACGAATGTCCATCCCCATACGGATGATTTCCCAGGAATTCGTTTGGCACGCATGCGGTTTTTTCATTTCCACATGATCGTGTAGTTGATACGTTGTTCCTGCTTTCATAAAGACTCCTTTATTAATCGTCTAATTCGATTTCTAATACTTCTAAAATACGGGTTAAATCTTTTTGAGAAAGATACTCGATTTCGATTTTACCACGTTCGCCTTTCTCAACGATTTGCACGCTTGTTCCGAATTTATCCATTAAACGTTCTTCCGATTCAACGATATACATGGATTTTTTCGGTTTTTGGATTTTCTTCGTTGATTTCTTAACAGGTTCATTGATGGATTGGACTAAAGTTTCTAAGGCACGAACCGTTAGATTTTCTTTCACGGCCTTTTTAGCCACAGCACCAATTTTCGTTTGGTCTTTTAATCCAAGAAGCGTACGCGCATGCCCTGCTGAAAGAGACCCATTTTGTACGAGTTCTTGTACTGCAGCTGGCAAGGTTAGTAATCGTAAGAAATTCGCCACATATGAACGGCTCTTCCCTACGCGACTGGCTACTTCTTCTTGTTTTAATTTCAATGAATCCATTAATGTACGATACGCCATCGCTTCATCTAAAGGCTTCAAATTCTCGCGTTGTAAGTTTTCAACAACTGCGATTTGAATCATCGTTTCTTCTGAGTAGTCACGTACGATAGCTGGAATCGTTTCTTTCTCAGCTAATTTAGACGCACGCAAACGACGTTCCCCAGCAACTAATTCATATCCTTTAATTTTAGACTTGCGAACAATAATCGGTTGGAAAACTCCATTTTGGCGAATCGATTCCGCAAGTTCTGCTAAACCTTCCTCATCAAACTCTTTACGCGGCTGATAAGGATTTGGACGAATTTCTGACACATCAATCTGTTGAATTTGCTCGGTTTCTTGTACTTGTTCTAAGGCATCGAGGGTATCTAAGTCATTCATAAACAACGCGTCAATTCCACGTCCAAGGCCTTTTCCTTTTTGATTTTTACTCATGTGCCAACACTTCCTTTGCTAACTCCATGTATACTTCCGCTCCTCTAGAACGGGGGTCATAGTCCACAATCGCTTGCCCGTAACTTGGCGCCTCAGATAGACGGACGTTTCGAGGGATAATCGTTTTATAGACTTTCTCACGGAAATACTTAATCACGTCCTCTTTTACTTCATTCCCTAAGTTCGTACGCGCATCGTACATCGTTAGAAGAACGCCCTCAATCTTCAAATGAGGATTAAAGTGCTTGCGAACCATCGTGATCGTGTTCATCAGTTGTGACAACCCTTCTAACGCATAGTATTCACACTGCACAGGAATTAATACCGTATCACTAGCCGTAAAAGCATTCATCGTTAAATGCCCGAGTGAAGGTGGACAGTCGATAAAGATATAATCATAATCGTCTTTAATCTTCTTTACAGCCTCTTTCAATCGTTGCTCACGACGTGGTTGACTGGTTAACTCGATTTCTGCTCCTGCTAACTGAATTGTCGAAGGAGCAATCATCAAGTTTTCACGACTCGTCGGGACAATCACGTCCGCCATTGGTACTTGGTTGACTAAAACATCATATACATCTTGTTCGAGTTCCCCTTTTTGTACGCCAAGACCACTCGTTGCGTTCCCTTGAGGGTCACTATCAATAATTAATACTTTTTTGCCATTGACCGCCAACGCAGCCGCTAAACTGACGGTTGAAGTCGTCTTTCCAACTCCACCTTTCTGATTGGCAACGGATATCACACGCCCCATACTCTTCCTCCATGTTTCTTGTTCTAAAAAAGGGAGAATGCAAGCATTCTCCCTCTCGCATGTCTACAAAATGTTCTTCATTTCTCGCAATATTTTGTTCTTTTCTATTGTAACAAAAATACGCTCTTTTTTGTAGTCATACCGGTTTATTTTACGAAAAAAGCTCTGCCCTTACTGAGGCAAAGCTTTCTTTTGTTGTTCATTGAATTGTAAGTAGGCAATCGTATATTCTTTGCGGGTTTGCTCGCCTTCGTCAACAACTTTAATCTCCACATTTGTGATAAGATTTCCAGCGGCATCGGTCTTGATTTTCAACTCTACTTTCGACGTATCATTCGTCGCAATTCCAAGGATGGACGTTACCGCCTTGCGAATCGTTTCATCGTCTCCGGAATAGGATTTTTCATAACTTTGCCACTCCTTCGTCCAAGGAACGAGTTGATGGATTTCTTTGGTAAATTGAATCAGTTTGGCATATGGAAAAACGACCGTGTTTTGTAAACTTGAAGTGGCTGTAATAGTTTTTTCCCATTTGTCGTGATAATAGCGAATAAAACCAATATTCGCATCGGCAATCACTTCGAGTTGATTCGTCACTTTCCCGGAAGTCTTATCGATTTTAGAACCGTATCCCGTACCATCTTTCCAAGCGCTCGCACTGGCAATGGTTTGGGCAGAAGGAGTTTTCGTCCCTTCTTTATAGTCTGATTGCTTTACGGTAATATGATAATTTGAAATCGAGTCAGCAGAAGTGACTATTTTTTTTTGCACTGCTTCAGTCGAGAAACTGTTCCCGCAAGCTGTCAAAACGAATAGAAACGCTATAACAATGGCATTCTTAATCCATTTCATCATTCTACCTCCTCCTTTATCATCCGTTTCATTATAACAAACTTCCGATTAAAATTCCTATAATACAAAACGTCTTCAACATAAAAATCTCTACAAAATAAGCTGGGCACAAGGCCCAGCTTATACAGTTTGCGTGGCAACGTCCTACCCTCGCAGGGAGAAACCCCCAACTACTATCGGCGCTAA
>NZ_DBHISP010000031.1:0-6199 GCF_057274575.1 Granulicatella sp.
CCGGCTCTTTTTTAGTTCAAGAGAAAGTTAAGAAAAGGTAAGACCTGACTAGAAAACTAGGAAAGATTTTAGAACTATGGTATATTAGTACCATCGATTAAAAAAGAAACCAGTAGGAGAGGGAATTTTATGAAGAAAAAATTCACAGGAATGTTAGTGCTAGCCTCAACTTTAGCATTAGCAGCTTGCTCAAATAATACAAATTCAGAAACAATTGCTAGTACAAAGTATGGTAATGTGACTAGAGAAGAATTTGTGAATGCAATGAAAGAAACCGTTGGGGAACAAACTTTACAACGTTTAGTCTTAACAAAAGTGTTAGAAGGAACAGTAGAAGATTCTAAAAAATTAAAAGAAGCTGCTGAACAAGAAGTTGCAAAATTAGTGACTCAATATGGTGGTGAAAGTGGAATGTTAGCCGCTTTAAAACAAAGCGGAATTACTTCAGTAGATGCGTATCGTCAAACAATTTACTTAAATAAATTAATGACAGCTGCTGTTAAAAAGGCTGCAGCATTTACAGACGAAGATATTAAAAAATACTACGATGAGTGGGAACCACAAATCAAAGTACAACATATTTTGATTGCGGCTAAAGCAACTGCTTCTGATGAAGAAAAAGCAGCCGCAAAAGCTAAAGCTGAAGAATTAATTCAAAAATTAAAAGATGGCGCTGATTTTTCTGAACTAGCGAAGGAAAACTCTGCCGATACAGGTACAGCTTCTAAAGGTGGAGAAATTGGACCATTCAAACGTTCAGATATGGTGAAAGAGTTCTCAGAAGCATCTTACAATTTGAAAAATGTAGGAGATATCACAGAAACTCCAGTCGAAACTCAATTTGGGTACCACATTATTAAGATGTTAGACAAAGGTGAGAAGAAATCATTTGATGAAGTGAAATCTAAAATGGAAGAAGAAATGCTACAAGCAAAATTAAAAGATACAGCATTCTTACATCAAACAATGGTGGATTTATTGAAAGCTGCTGACGTGAAGATTTCTGATGAAAGCTTAAAAAATGCATTGAAGACCTTCTTAGATGCGGGTGATTCAACAACTTCTTCTAAATAATCTGTATCTTTCGTTTTTTGTAAGGTACATTAAAGGAACTTTATTCCTCGAGGGGTTATTTGAAATAGCTTATCGAGGATTTTTTCCTATATTTGTGTTTTTAGTGTCTTTTCTGTCAAGAAGTGTCTTTATCTTGTAGATAACTGTTGACATATTAGAGATTAGCTGTATAATTCAATTTATAACGCGAGGAGATGGAAAGTAATCTTTGAGGCATTAGTAGAGAGCTTGGGGTTGGTGAAACCAAGTAGTGATAAGAAGATGAAAATGGCCATTGAGTGGACTTTTTGAGCTTTAGAAGTAAGGGAAGTACGGGGCGCCCGTTATAGCGACACGATTTCAAAGAAGAATCTATGGAATCGATTGAGGTTTATTCAGTGATGAATGAACAAATAAAGGTGGTAACACGGTATTGTTGAAATGATCGTCCTTTGTCCATTTTGGGCAGAGGATTTTTTATTGTGTTCGAAGGAATAAGGGGGAATGCTTGGATAATACAGCTTGATGGAAAAAAATAAAATACAATTATTGGAGGAAAAACAATGAAAATCAAACACTTATTTTTAACAGCAATTGCGGCGATTACATTAGCTGCATGTGGAAGTCAAACATCAAAAGAAGAAGTAAAGCAAGCTACTACTGAAGCAGCTCAAACTGTTAAAGTTGCAGTTGTTGGGAGTGCAGCTCATGAATTATGGGATTATGTTGCTGAAAAAGCGAAGAAAGAAAACATTAATATCGAAGTTGTAGAAATGAACGACTATGTTTTGCCAAATACAGCTTTAGAAGAAGGTTCTGTTCAAATGAATGCCTTCCAACACCGTGCTTACTTAGCGCAATGGAACAAAGATAAAGGGAGTGATTTAAAAGAAATCGGGACGACTTTCATCACACCTTTATACTATTTCTCAACGAAATATAAATCATTAAAAGATTTACCTGAAAAAGCAAAAGTTCTAGTTCCAAAAGAGGTAGCGATTCAAGGTCGTGCATTAGTGGCACTGCAAACTGAGGGATTAATTACGTTGAAAGAGGGCGTGGGGACAAAGGCTTCACTAGCAGATATCACAAGCAACCCTCGTAATTTAGAAATTATTGAGGCAGAATCTGCTCAAGCTCCGCAAATGTTACAAGACGTGGATGCAGCTTCTATCAATGGTTCAATGGCTCAAGATGCTGGATTGAAGATTGAAGATAACATCTTTACAGATGCAAACCACTTAGATACGATTCCAAAAGATCGTTACAATATCATCGTTGTAAATGGAAAAGATGCAGACAACCCAGTTTACAAAAAAATCGTTGAATTATATCAAACAGACGATGTCGCTAAAAAAATGGACGAAATTGGTCCAGGACAATATTTCCCAGTTTGGAAATCTGAAAAATAATCAAGTATAGAAAGAAGTAGCTTTGGGCTGCTTCTTTTTTTGTCTATATAGTATAAAAACTATAAACGAAAGTAGAGAGAGGGGTTTATTGTTCGTCAATTATGTACATTTATTTATTTTTAAAGATACTAAAAGGGATCAAAGGGATAGAATAACGAACAATAAAATAAAAATGTTTTAAAATAGTTCGATAATTATATTGTTTTTTGATTAAGTTTTCTGTATACTAAATTCATCACTCATTCTTTTATAAAGGGGTTCGAATTTTAATGGATAAGTTTTTTAAACTGAAAGAGAATGGCACGACTGTGACTACTGAGTTCTTGGCAGGGTTAACTACATTCTTCGCGATGTCATACATTATTTTTGTTAATCCGAACATTCTTAGTAAGACAGGGATGCCTTTCCAAGCGGTCTTCTTATCAACGATTATTGCAACAGTCGTCAGCACATTAGTGATGGGTCTTTTCGCAAACGTTCCTTACGCATTAGCACCAGGGATGGGGTTAAACGCGTTCTTTACATTTACAGTTGTATTCGGCCTTGGATTTACTTGGCAAGAAGCATTAGCAATGGTATTTATTTGTGGTTTATTCAACATTTTCATTACAGTAACAAAAGTACGTAAGATGATTATTAAAGCCATTCCGGTCAGTATGCAGCATGCCATCGGGGGTGGGATTGGGATTTTCATCGCTTATATTGGTTTAAAAAACGCTAACCTTTTAGAATTCCTTTCTGATTCAAATACGATTACTCAAGTAAACGGTGCTGCGTATAACGTCGCAACCGAAGCGTACAAAGGTGGCTTGTTCAGCGTGAATTCAAATGGTGGAATTGTTCCATCTCTTGTCAACTTCACCTCTCCAGGAGCACTTCTTGCAGTGATTGGTTTAATCATTACTGTGTTTTTATTATTGAAAAAAGTTCGTGGAGCCATCCTTATCGGGATTGTTTTAACAACACTTTTAGCGATTCCAATGGGCGTTGTTGATTTATCAAAAGTCAGCTTTGAAAGCAACTCGCTTGGAGCAGCTTTCAACGACTTAGGTACAACATTCATGGCCGCTTTTGGCTCAGAAGGAATCGTGAAACTCTTCTCTGATCCAGCGAGGTTACCATTAGTCTTAATGACAATTTTTGCATTCAGTTTATCCGATACATTTGACACGCTTGGAACCTTCATCGGTACAGGTCGTAAAACGGGTATCTTCTCTGAAGAAGACGAACGTCAACTTGAAAACGGATCTGGATTCTCTTCTAAGATGGATAAGGCTTTATTCGCAGATGCGATTGGGACTTCTATCGGGGCCATCTTTGGGACTTCAAACACTACAACCTATGTTGAAAGTGCAGCCGGAATCGGTGCAGGTGGACGTACTGGTTTAACAGCAGTCGTAACAGCAGGGCTTTTCTTATTATCAACCTTATTAGCACCTTTCGTGGGAATCGTTCCAGCAGAGGCAACGGCGCCAGCGTTAATTATCGTTGGGGTGATGATGCTTTCTTCATTCGCAGATGTGAAATGGGATGAATTGGACGAAGCGATCCCAGCATTCTTTGCCGGAATCTTTATGGCACTTTGCTACAGTATCTCTTACGGGATTGCAGCAGGATTCATCTTCTACTGCTTAGTGAAAGTTATTACTGGTAAATCAAAAGACATTCACCCAATTTTATGGGTCGCTACAGGATTATTCATCCTTAACTTCATTATCTTAGCTCTTTTATAAGAGTAAAAATCAGCTGATATTGAATCATTTTATTGAACTATGGCCGTAATAGGGCACCTAAGTATTTTTGCTTAGGTGCTTTTCCTTTTATTTCATGATAGGATAGAGGAGACAGAAAGGGAGTTGACTATGACAGAACAAACAACTGAAATTACTGCATACGAGCGTTCCGTAGCGCTTGTGAAGGCAGAACTCACTCAATATAAACCAAAACAAATCGATACGGTATTAGGTCTCTTACAAGATGGGAATACAGTACCGTTTATTGCACGTTATCGTAAAGACCAAACTGGTTCTTTAGATGAAGTGCAAATTCGTGAAATCGAAGAACGCCAACGTTATTTGGAAAACTTTGAAAAACGGAAAGAAGAAATTAGCCGTCTTATTGACGAACAAGGCAAACTCACACCAGAAATTACTGTTGCGTTAAGTAAGGCGACAACATTAACGGCTTTGGAAGATATTTATCGTCCGTATAAACAAAAACGCCGCACGAAGGCAACGATTGCTAAAGAAGCCGGACTAGAGCCGTTCGCATTATGGTTACTCATGACGACGAAGGATTCTGTAGAGGAAAAAGCAGCCACCTTTATGAATGAAGAAAAAGCGATTTTGACGGTCGAAGATGCGATTAACGGTGCCGTAGAAATTATTGCTGAATGGATTTCGGATGAAGCGAAATATCGTAAACAATTACGTCAATTTACGCAAAAGAACGGTGTCGTGAGGTCTGTCGTGAAGAAAGAAGAGCTCGACGAGAAGAAAGTCTACGAAATGTACTACGACTACGAAGAGCCTGTGAAATCCATCGTTCCTCACCGCGTGCTTGCTCTTAACCGTGCAGAAAAAGAAGACGTAGTGCGTGTGACGATTGAAGTCGATGTGACAAATCCTCTTACAAAGATTAAAGAAGAGAAAATCAAAAATCCTTCTTCAACGTCAGCTGCGATTGTTGAAGACGCAATTGAAGAAAGCTACAAACGATTCATCGGACCAGCGATTGAACGCGAAATCCGAAATGAATTAAGTGAAAAGGCGCAAACACAAGCCATCGCTATTTTCGGGGAGAACTTGAAGAATCTATTACTACAAGCACCAATGAAGGGCCAAGTGATCCTAGGCCTCGACCCAGCGTACCGTACAGGTTGTAAATTAGCGGTTATTGACGAAACAGGGAAAGTACTTGGTAAGTCTGTGATTTACCCTCACGTAGGAGCTTCAGAAGCCAAACGTGCTCAAGCAGGCGGACAATTCCGTCACATCGTGGAAAAATACGGAGTGACACTTGTGGCGATTGGAAATGGAACGGCTAGCCGTGAGTCTGAACAATTCGTGGCAGAACAATTACGACAAATCCCTCGTAAGGTTGTGTACACCATCGTCAGCGAAGCAGGGGCCTCTGTTTATTCTGCCAGTGATATCGCGCGTCAAGAATTCCCAGATTACCAAGTTGAAGAGCGTTCGGCAGTCAGCATCGCTCGTCGCTTGCAAGACCCACTAGCAGAACTCGTTAAAATCGATCCAAAATCCGTTGGAGTTGGACAATACCAACATGATGTGCCAGAAAAACAATTAGATGAGCAGTTAGACTTTGTCGTTGAAACAGCTGTGAACAAGGTTGGGGTAAATGTGAATACGGCTAGTGCCGCTCTCCTAGAGCATATTGCCGGATTAACGAAGACGACAGCGTCAAACGTGGTCGCTTTTCGTGACGAAAACGGCAAGTTCACAAACCGTACGCAATTGAAGAAAGTACCTCGCTTAGGACCGAAAGCTTACGAGCAAGCCGTTGGGTTCTTACGAATCATTGATGGAACGAACCCATTTGACGGTACTGACATTCACCCAGAGTCTTATGATGTCGCTAAATCCATTTTGAAAAAAGCCAATGCCGAAAAATTAGCGCTTGGTTCACCAGAGTTGGAAGAAGCTCTTAAAGGATTGAATACTAAAGCGTTGAAAGAAGAATTTGGTATCGGACAAGAAACGCTGGAATTAGTG
>NZ_DBHISP010000032.1:0-5922 GCF_057274575.1 Granulicatella sp.
AGAGCACTTGGTTTGGGACCAAGGGGTCGTAGGTTCGAATCCTGTATTCCCGATTATAGTCAAGAAAAGAAGCCAGACATTTGTCTAGCTTCTTTTTTGTTTTAAAGACAATTTAATTGGCAAGGAGGGAAAACTTTTGTATAATTAAAGTCAAATATAGTCAAGGTTAAAGGAGGAAGTTGAATGCAAAATCAAAATATGTCCGATTTGATAGAAAGTTATTTAAAAAACGTACTACTTTCGAATGAAACAGTAGAAATCAGACGCAGTGAAATTGCAGATCAATTCAATTGCGTTCCTTCTCAAATTAATTACGTCATTAATACTCGTTTTACGATCCAACAAGGGTATGTGGTAGAAAGTAAGCGTGGTGGCGGTGGATATATTCGCATTATGAAAGTAAATTTAGTTGATGAAATGGATATTTTAAACACTTTAGGGGATTTAATACCGGCTCAACTATCTGTAAGAGAAGGGAATCATTTATTACAAAATTTATATGAGAACGAATTAATATCGAAACGCGAAGCACAGATGATGGCTTTGATGATGGAGAAAGACACGTTCCCAGTTTCTGTTAAAAACGGAGATGAAATTCGTAGTAATATGATGAAGAAATTAATCGATAATTTGAAATATCGATAGAAACAGAAAGGATAAAGTCCATGAGTGAAATTTTTACACCAAAAGCAAAAAGTGCGATGGTTTTAGCTGCTAGAGAAGCTATTTTATTTAAGCATCAGGCTGTCGGAACAGAGCATTTATTATTAGGATTAATCTTAGAACAAGAAGGGATTGCTGGTCATGTATTACGTGCAGCAGGCCTCACAGCAGAAATTGTTCGTACGGAAATCGAATCATTAACTGGATATGGCTCAAACCGTAAACAGATGGATCCTTATTTAATGCCTTATTCTCCTAGAGCTAAAAAGGTGATTTTATCTGCTACAGATGAAGCAAAACGCCTCGAAGTGCCGCAAGTAGGGACAGAACACTTATTATTAGCCCTATTACGTGAAGAAGTATTAGCAACGAAGATTCTTCGTGATAATCAAGTCGATCCTCAAGAGTTAATGAAAGAAATCTACGGGAAAATAGGAATTCAACCTGCTAATTCAGGAGCTGCTAAAAGAAAAGCTCGCCAAGAAACTAGCCAAGAAGGAACACCAACATTAAATGGATTAGCACGTGATTTAACGGAATTAGCGCGCCAAGGTAAGATTGATCCGGTAGTTGGTCGTGAAGAAGAAGTACGTCGTATTATACAAATTATTAGTCGTCGTACGAAAAATAATCCAGTTCTTGTGGGGGAACCAGGTGTTGGTAAAACAGCTATTGTTGAAGGGTTGGCTCAACGAATGGTTTCTGGTGAAGTTCCTGAAGAAATCGCTGAGAAGCGTTTAATGATGTTAGATATGGGTGCAGTCGTTGCCGGAACGAAATATCGTGGTGAATTCGAAGAACGCATGAAGAAAATCTTGGATGAAGTGTACCGTGAACAAGATGTGATTCTCTTTATTGATGAGTTGCATACGTTGATTGGCGCAGGTGGAGCGGAAGGTTCGATTGATGCTTCTAATATCTTAAAACCGGCGCTTGCCCGTGGAGAAATCCAAGTTATTGGAGCGACAACTTTAGACGAGTATCAAAAATATATTGAGAAAGATGCTGCATTGGAGCGTCGATTTGCATCCATTCAAGTGAATGAACCGAGTGCAGATGATACCGTTGAAATCTTAAAAGGGCTTCGCAAACGTTATGAAGAGCATCACCGCGTAGAAATCACTGACGCAGCGATTGAAGCAGCTGTTCAATTATCGGTCCGTTATATTACGTCTCGTAAATTACCAGATAAAGCAATCGACTTGATGGATGAAACAGCAGCTAAAGCTCGACTAGATCGTAGCGGTAAACACTCACCGCTTCAAAAACTAGAAACAGAAGTCGCAGAACTTGCTCAGAAGAAAGACGATGCGATTCGTGAACAAAAATTCGAAGAAGCAGCTCGTTTACGCAAGAAAGAACAAACCAAACGTGACAAGCTTGAAAAACTACGCCAAAAAGTAGAAGTCGAAGCCAAACAAGAATATGTTGCAGCGATTACGGATGAAGATATCGCAGAAGTGGTATCTCAATGGACTGGTATTCCATTAAAACAAATGGAGAAAAAAGAAAGCGAACGTCTCGTTCACCTTGAAAAAGAATTGCATCAACGCGTGATTGGACAAGAAGAAGCTGTATCAGCAGTGGCTCGTTCGATTCGTCGTGCTCGTAGCGGATTGAAGGATCCAAAACGTCCAATTGGTTCATTCTTATTCCTTGGACCTACAGGGGTTGGTAAGACAGAGTTAGCTAAAACGTTAGCAGAAGCGATGTTTGGCGACCAAGACGCACTCGTTCGTATTGATATGTCTGAATACATGGAGAAACACGCGGTTAGTCGTTTAGTCGGTTCACCTCCAGGATACGTTGGATTCGATGAAGGGGGACAATTAACAGAGAAAATACGCAACAAACCTTACTCTGTGATTCTGTTAGATGAAATTGAAAAAGCCCACCCAGATGTATTTAACATTCTGTTGCAAGTCTTGGACGATGGACATTTGACAGATTCAAAAGGACGTAAAGTTGACTTCAGAAATACGATTCTCATCATGACTTCAAACCTTGGAGCGACGGCTTTAAGAGATGAGAAATCAGTTGGTTTTGGTGCGAAAACCGTCCAACATGACCATGCTGCAATGGAAAAACGTATCCGTGAAGAGTTGAAGAATGCGTTCCGTCCGGAGTTGTTGAACCGTATCGACGAAATTATCGTCTTCCATAAATTAACGAAACCAGAATTACGTCAAATCGTTCAATTGATGACAAAAGATATTAAGACGCGTCTTGCGGAACTCAATATCGAATTGAAATTCACTTCTGGTGTCATCGATCTTATCGCAGAAGAAGGATTCGACCCAGAATACGGTGCACGTCCAATTCGTCGCGCGATTCAAAAGAAAATCGAAGACCCACTAAGTGAAGCACTCCTCAGCGGAGAAATTCGCTTTGGACAAAAAGTAACAATTGGTTCTCAAAAAGGGAAAGTGACGATTAAAGAAACAAAAGTCGCTCCTAAAAAAGAAGCTGTAAAAGCTTAATATTATAATGAAAACAGCCACTTCTATGGTATATAGAAGTGGCTGTTTTTTTAGTAACTTTGTTTTTGTAAGAGCAAGTGACAGAGCGTGAGGTCATTCATATCTTTGACGTTCAGCCCTGTTTGTTCCGCAAAACGGTCGATCCGGTATTGTAAAGTGTTCCGGTGTAAGAATAATTTTTTGCTAGCTTTTGAGATGTTTCCATGGGCATCCCAAAGTGCTTCAACGAACTCTTTTACTTCCTCTACGTTTAAAAGAAGGAGGAGTTCATCTGCAATCGGAGCAATATCCACCAGTCCATTCGCAATTCCCCATAGAAGAACAGGTGAGAATTCTAGACAAGAACGCTTATGAGAATGTAATAAATATTCAACAAATAGAGCTTTCTCGGCTTGGTACAGTAGAGGTGTATTCGTATTCGTTGCCCATCGGTTCCCAATAAAGATTTGTAACTCTACCGCAAAGTCGTCTTCAATAGCGGATTTTACTTCGAAAAGAGTGCTAGCAAGAGCGGTTGAGACTTCTGGATTCACGACCAGCGTGTAATGATGGCGGAAGTTTTTGAAGATGGCGAGGGCACCAATGGTTAAGTTTTCGACGAATTCTAACCAGTCTTTTTCGTGAAAGACGCCTTCCTGTTTTGGAAAAACGGCTAAATGCACACTTTGAATATATGCGGTCTCGCTTGGGAGAGCTCCTTTTCCTTCCAAGTAGGCAAGCCAAGGATGCGTTGGAGCTGTTGTGTTTGTCGGTTGTGTAGTTAATGTTTGAATGAGGAATCGTTCACGTTCAGATAAACTTTCTTCTAAGAGAAAAATCGTCTCGCCGTTCAACTGTACAGGAACAGCATTTTGAGTCGATTTTCCAAGAAGGGCATCTGGGAACAATTCTTTCCAAGTCTTTTTCATAAGAACTCCTTTTTGAACAGTGTTTGCCCTTTAAGTATACACGTTGTTTGGGGGAGAATAAAGGTACTTACACTATGAATTTTCAGAAAAATTGGGTAGAATAGGACATATAGTCAATATAAGGGGGATCCAAAATGTCAACAGAATGGTCATTAAAAGAAATCTATCCTTCATTTGAAAGTGAAGAGTTTAAATGTGATTTTGAACGTTTTTCAAACTTTAGAGAGGTATTCAATAGCTTAACGCTTGAAGATAATTTAGAGTCGATTAAAGCGGCAATTGCGGCGCTAGAAGAGTTCAGCGTATTAAGTAGCCGTTTAGGAAACTACATTAATTTAACATTAACTGCCAACACAACAGACGAAACAGCGAATAAATACCGTACATTATTCGGCAATGCGTATGCTTCGTTAAACAGTGCGTATACCAAAGTTTACAAATTTATCGGAAGCGTGGAAACTGATATCACTTCCGACGAAAATCTAAAAGACTACGAATTCTACTTTGCAGAAGCGAAGAAACAATACAAACATCTATTATCCGATGAATTAGAAGATGTAATTGCGAAATTCTCTATCAGCGGTGGAGACGGTTGGGAACAACTCTTCGAAGCGATGACTTCAGGCGTTGAAGGCGAATTTAAAGGCGAAAAAGTAACGCTTAGCGAAATTCGTAATATGGCGTATGATGCTGATGCAGCGGTTCGTAAAGAAGCGTACGAAACAGAATTGAAGATGTACGATACGATTAAAGAACCAATCGCATTTGCCTTAAACAATATTAAACAACAAGTACTTACAGAAACAAGCTTACGCGGTTTTGAATCTCCACTAGCACAAACATTAGAAGCCTCTCGTATGTCTCGTAAAACATTAGATGCGCTTCTTGAAGCGATTCGCGAATATTTACCACAATTCCGCGCTTACTTAAAACATAAGGCAGCTCTTTTAGGTCACGAAAATGGATTACCATTCTACGACTTATTTGCACCAATCGGAGAAAGCTCACGTCGTTTCACAATCGAAGAGTCGAAAGAATTCTTATTAGAAAACTTCAAAGGCTTCTCTGGGGATTTAGCGGATATGACAAAAGAAGCTTACGAAAACAACTACATCGACTTCTTACCACGTAAAGGAAAAGTGGGGGGAGCGTTCTGTAGCAACCTACCATTCATCAAACAATCACGTATCTTAACAAACTTCTCTGGTTCATTAAGCGACGTTGTAACGATTGCGCACGAATTAGGACATGCGTACCACGGTTTACATATCGAAAATCACCGTGTATTAAACCAAGAGTACTCAATGCCTGTTGCTGAAACAGCGTCAACTTTCAACGAAAATATCGTGATGAATACAGTGATTAGTGAGGCGAGCGATGCTGAAAAAGTAGCCTTATTGGAATCACAATTACAAGATACAACACAAATCATCGTGGACATCTACTCACGTTACTTATTCGAATCTGCAGTATTTGAAAACCGTGAAAAGAGCTTTATGTTCTCGAAAGACTTAGAACAATTAATGTTGGATGCTCAAAAAGAAGCGTACGGCGATGGATTAGATCCAGACGCAATGCATCCATACATGTGGGCTTGCAAACCGCACTACTACAGTAGTGGCTTAAGCTTCTACAATTTCCCATACGCATTCGGAGGATTGTTCTCTAAAGGCTTATATGCCATCTATCAAGAGCAACCTGAAGGATTCGTTGAGAAATATCAAGAGTTATTGCGTGCGACAACAGTGACTTCTGCAGAAGATACTGCGAAAGTGTTAGGCGTGGATGTGACGGACAGCGCATTTTGGAAGAAGGCACTCGCGCAAGTTGCCGACAACATCGAGCAGTTCATTGCTTTAACTCCGGTAAAA
>NZ_DBHISP010000033.1:0-5914 GCF_057274575.1 Granulicatella sp.
TGCGTATGCGTATCAAAAATCATCATTTCGCCTCTTATCTTGTTGCCCCATTTAAAAATGGGTTTGTTGCAATTTCATCTTTTAAGGTCGTTGGTTCCCCGTGCCCTGGGAAAATCACCGTTTCAGCAGGTAATGGCAATAAGTATTTGTGGATCCCTTCCATTAACTCTTTATGGCTTCCGTATGGAAAATCACTACGTCCAACGCTGCCTTTAAACATCACGTCCCCACCGATAACAAATCCATTTTCTCTAAAAATAAAGATAGTTCCACCAGGTGAGTGCCCTGGAATATGCGCTAATTCTGGTTCAAAACTTCCAATTTTCCATTTGCCCATTTCTTTAGGGAAATAACCATCCGCTGGCTTAGTCGTAATATTTTCTCCAGAGTAATAGGAACGATTCAATTCAGGATCGTGTAAAAATACTTTTTCCAACTCATTCATATACATTGGAATCTTGTATTCCTCACGAAGCGCATCAATGGCTCCAATGTGGTCTCCATGCGCATGTGTTAATACAATCGCAACTGGCTTCAATCCTTCTTCTTTAATTAATTGTTTAATATCCTCGGCTTGTGCACCTGGGTCAAAAATCACTGTTTCTTTATTCTCATCAATTAAAAAGTAGACATTTTCTTCCAAACGTCCTACTGGAATGCTTAATAACTCCATTTGTATTCCTCCTTTAGGTCTCCTCTTAACTCTACATAAAATAGTGAGTTCTTGCAATCAAAAAACGCCCAAGCATAGAGCCCGGACGTCTGTTGATTAATCATTGATTAATTTTTTCAAATCGATGGCTTTGTTCAATGCCGTCATCAACGGAACACCCGCTAATAATACGACGATTTCACCAAAGAATGTTTCACCATAGCTTAACCAGAACGGTAATTCTAGTGCTAAGTTCAATTCAATCGCTACTAAGAAAATCATCACACTGAAGACGCCTGCTAAAACAAACATACGTGTTTTAACATCTTTCACTGATTTGAAGAACAGTGCGCTGATAGCGAATGAAGCAATGGTATGTCCTAATCCGAATACTAAGTCATACCAACCTAGACCAGACGCCGACATAAATACTGAGTTGACAAGCAATACACCGGCAACCACACCGATTCCGTATTTTTTGTCAAAAGCGAATAAGTGGTTCAACATTTCCGCAATACGGAATTGAATATTTCCAAATGCCATAAATGCAGTTAATGATGTAACGACCACATAAAGCGCTGCGATGATTGCGTTAATCACAATCAATTTTGTTTTTTTATTTTGCATGTTACTGCCTCCTAGTTTTTTATTGAGGGATGGTTTCGAACCTCATCGGCAAAAAACGCCATGTGCTATTGTACTATAAACAACGTAAGATTGGTAGTCTTAAGTTGAATTTCTTTATCTTCTACAAATTTGTTCTTTGAATTTCTTCTTACAACGTTTATGAGCCCCTTTTACAGAAGTAACCGACTTATCAAAGTGATTTGCCATCTCTTCAAACGTCTGTCCGTCTAACACCCCTAGAAAAACTTCTCTTTCAAAGCGAGATAAGTGATGGAAGTATTCCTCCGCATCCTCATGTAAAAATACTTGTTTCTCGCAAGATTCTACAGAAGCTGACATCAACGCTAGCTCCCCTTTATCCCCATGGATGAGAAGATTATGAGGAACTACTCTTTGTCGATGCTCCCTTCTCAAACACTCCTCTGCTAAGTTTTTTAGGCAGCGTTGATAATAACCCGCAAATGAAACAGCATGGTCTTCGTTATATTTATCTAATGCTCGTAACATCATGACTCTAGCTTCTTGAGCAAAATCTTCTTGATCCATCTCATGAAAGAAATAATGATGATTCATACTGGCAATTAAAGGCTCAAATCTCTTTAATAACTCGGTAATCGCCTCCTCATTATTTGCTTTAGCTAAGTGAACTACTTCCGACAACTCTTTCTTTTCCATAAAATAACCTCCCTATAAATTCCTCCCTCATTTCTTCTCCACTTCAGTATATTGATTAACAAACATAAAAAGCCCTAGTTTTATCGGATAAAACCAAGACTTCTTAAGAATTAAATTTATTTTTCTTCTTGAAAATAAAAGATAGGATTATTTCCTAACCTTCTTAATTGCTTTTGGAAGAATTTCTACTCTTCTCTTTTCTCTTGAAATAATGCACACCATAAGTTTGATAGAAATCGACTTTCAGTTGCACGAATCGTTTCAAGTCTCTTAACAATTGATATAATTGCGCTCTTTTTTCAAATTCACGTCTCGTTTGTGGCAAAGGTCTTTCTCGAAAATGTTCTAACATGGCTTCAATCTCATCAATGAGTTGACTCGCCGTATTTTGTTCCGCTAATTGCTCTGCTGTCTGTTTAAACATTTCAGACAAGATGGCCATTTCTTCCCCATCCCAGCGAAATTCATTTAAATTGACCGCCATAATTTCTAATAACTTTGTTTGATCACGTCGCATTTCAAAATACTGTTCATCGTAGGTGATTTCACCTGTTAGATAGTTCTCTGATTCTAAGCGAACATATTCTCTAGCTGCTTTCAATTTTTCTTTCACAATTTGAAGAACTTCGCCATCATTTTTTCCATTTCCAACCGATAAAAATCCAGACATTTTCAACAGAACTTCTCGCATTTTTGACTCAATTTCTTCACGAATCTTAATAATATGTTCACGGTACGATGGTATATACCAATTGAATAAAATGGCAACCCCCGCTCCAATCGTCACAAGAAGCATTTCATTCACAAACAAGGAGAACGTTAATTGTTGCTGCGTCCAAAGATGAATGACTAACACGGTACTTGGTGCAACTCCGATATCTACTTTTAATAAATAAGCCATCGGAATATAGCATAATAAGTAAATTCCAAAACTCATCACATCAAAACCAAAAGCCCAAAAGACAATTCCACCCACCAAAAGTGCCAATAGGGCTGCAGCTAATCGTTGACTAGTGGCCGCTAAAGAGATTTTCTTTGTATCCATTACACTTAAAATCGCAATAATGGCAGCTGCAGAGGGAGTCGATAAATTGAATGCTTGTGCAATCATTAAGGCGGTAAATGCCGAAACGATTACCTTCATTATTTTAAGCTTCATGATGGATCACTGTATCTCCTTGTATTTGATGCCCTTCCAACTCTAGAAGGGTAGTTTTTCTATTCAGGCCTCCCGCAAATCCTGTTAATTTTCCTGTTGTCGCAACGACTCTATGACATGGGACGAGAAGCGTAATTGGATTTTTTCCAATAGCGTTTGCGACGGCACGAGGGGAGGTTTTTCTACCTATCTTCTCACTGACACGGTGGGTAACTTCATTATAAGTCCATACTTCTCCAAACGGAATTTCTAGCAAAGTATTCCAAACACTTTGTTGAAAAGGAGTTCCTCCTTCATAAGCAATCGAAAACAAAGGAGTTCCTGGAGTTTTCTCATGATAATACTGATTAATCCATGTTTTTACAGGATTCCAAAGCGCTAAAGAATCATCCCATTTTGGATTTTTCACAAAGGCACACTCATATTTTTGCCCTTCAAACCACAAACCGGTTAATGCCACCTTATCACTTGCAGCAATCATCACCCCTAGTGGTGTATCTATCTTCGTCAAAACCGTCATGGCCTCCTCATTTCTCATTACAAATCTATTTTTCTATTATATAATATTTTCTATCGAATGAAATAGGAAAGGAGCACTTTCATGCTCATTAACGAAGCCGTTTTACATATTTTAGATAAAAATTCAGGAAACTTACTCTTATCACAGGCCCCACTGCAACTGGGCGATCCATTTCTCATTGAATACATTACAAAACTCGTGGATAAAATCAAAAAAGGCGACCCGCATATTGGTCAATTAGCTTCTAGCGAACCGCTTCTTGGGTATCTTGCAGACGAAGGGATTTCCTTCTTAGAAAAGACGCAACAGTTATCCGATAAGCTCTTTGCTCTTATAGCTCCAGCAGAAGAAATCGGACCAGCAGACTACCTATTCTTTACGGGAACAAGCGATACAGGTGGCACACTATTTGGAATGATTCGCCTCGATTACAGTTCAAAAGTCACACACTTTGTCGACTACGAAGGCCAAGCCGTTAGCAATACAATCTTGCAAAATCACGCCATTTTACCAAACGCGACGCAAAAACCTTCGGAAGCGTTCATCGTAGATTTATCAAACGGAAACTATACCTTAATCGAGAAAAAAGTGGTAATCGAAGGCCAAAAGACAGCTTATTTCTCTGAAAAATTCTTAGAAATCACGGTACCCGTCACAACGAAAGAACAAATCAAGGAAATCAAAAAAACGGTTACTCATATCGCAAAAAAACACGACGAGGAACCGTACAAAGCGCTGGCAACGACGCAACAAGCGATCTTCCACCAGCTGGAAGAACAGGACGAAATCGATGCCGCAGCCATCTTCGACAAGGTGTTCGAGGAAAAACCGCTCGCACGCGAATCCGCACAATTGGCCATCACCGAAGAACGCATCCCAGAAAAAATCGCCGTAACGAACGTGCCAAAATACGAACGTAAATATAGCAAGCAAAAATTCAAACTCGACAACGGCATCGAAATTACCATTCCAAGTGAAATCTACGAAAACAAGGAAATGGTCGAATTCATCAACAATCCAGATGGCTCTGTTTCGGTACTGATCAAAAATATCGAGAGTATCTTAAATAAATTTAATGCGTAATACTATCTATCTAATCAACAACAAGAAACCTCCTAGAAAATTTCTAGGAGGTTTTCGTTTATAACGGCTTCTTCAATGGAAGTCCTGGTTTTCTCGGATATTTATTCGGTGTTTCCTTCGTCTTTAAAATCGTGACCACGTGACGGTTTCCGCCTTCATATGGTAAGTCGAAAGAGACATCCCCTTCTACTTTCCCACCAAGAATCGCGATCGCTTTTTTCGCTTCTTCCAACTCAACTTCCGTATGCGCCGCTTTTAATGCGAGGAAATACCCCTGCTTTTTCACGAGCGGCATGCAAAACTCGCTCAACACACTGAGTTTGGCAACGGCACGAGCAGTTACCACATCAAACGATGCACGAAAATTTTTATTTTGTCCAAAGGTTTCAGCACGGTCATGGAAACATTGCACGTCTTTTAGCCCAAGTGTCTCCACTAATGTATTCAAGAACGTAATGCGTTTATTCAACGAATCCACAATCGTCACCTTCAAGTCTGGGAAGACGATTTTCAGCGGAATACTTGGAAATCCAGCACCCGCACCCACGTCGCAAAGCGTTTGGTCCGTCAATTCGTGGTGGAATCCAAGCGCCAATGAATCGTAGAAATGCTTTAAAAACACGCCTTCTTCATCCGTAATGGCCGTCAAGTTCATCTTCTCATTCCATTCCACTAATAGATGGAAATATTGGGCGAACTGCTTCTTTTGTACATCTGATAGTGTAATCCCATGCACTTCTTGGAGTCTTTGATAAAATTCTTCTGGTTTCATACGCGCCTCCTTATTCTTGCACTTTTGCAATCTTTCCTTGTTCGATATAGACCATCAAGATCGATACGTCGGCTGGGTTCACCCCACTAATACGGCTCGCTTGCGCAATTGTTTCTGGTTGAATTAATTTCAAACGTTGACGCGCTTCGGTCGCAAGTCCATTAATCGCATCATAGTCGATGTTGGCAGGAATACGCTTGGCTTCCATGCGTTTTAATTTCTCCACTTTTTCAATTGCTTTTGCAATATAGCCTTCGTATTTAATCGAGATTTCTACTTGTTCTTTCACTTCACGAGAGACTTCCACCGTTTCACCAGCAAAGCCTACTAATTCGTCATAGCTTAATTCTGGACGTTTCAACAAGTCGCTGAGAAGGATGCCGTCTTTCAATTCCGCAGATCCTTTTTCTGCCAAGAACGCTTGTA
>NZ_DBHISP010000034.1:0-4843 GCF_057274575.1 Granulicatella sp.
CTTTATATAAAGCAATCACCATTTTTGCTAAATCTCTAGCAGTCGTTTGGTTGGGTTGATTCATAGAATGGCGTTTAACCGTATAATGACCTTGAAAATCTTCCGCTACCGCACCAGTTGCTCCTTCAAATTTAGTATTCGTCATTCCCAATTCTTTGGCCTTTTGATTCATTAAGTCTACAAATTCATCCGAATTATTGCTGACTAGTTGAGACAGCAGTATCGTTGCTGCATTGGAGGAAGGAAGGAGTGCCATTTTTACAAGCTCCTCCACTGGATACTCGACTCCAGCAGTTAAAGGAACATTACTTAAGGCAGTAATTTTAGAAATAGCTTGATCTGTCGCAGTTGGTACAACTTTATCGCTTAGGCTTATTTTCCCTTCTTTAATTGCATCATATACGATAAAAATTGTCATTAATTTACTTAAACTCGCAGGATCTACTGCTTTATCAGGATTTTCCTGCCATAATATTTCCCCATTCGCAATACTCACTACTAATGAAGCTTTAGGTGCATCTGAAGAGCCAATTTCATACCCTTCATCTTTAACTATTTTTAAAACAGATTCTTGTGCGTTTACTGTGGATATTGTGCTGACAACTCCAATCATCAATAAAAACAAGACGCAAACTAATTTGATTATTTTTTTCATTATTTTTCCCCTTAAAACATCTCTTTTCATTTTAGTGAATTCTCCTTCTTTTTGCAATAAAACTTAATATAAAATCTAAATCACTTTTCTAAAATTAAGGACTCATCTTGAAATGATACAGTTATTCTTATAATTATTGAACGTAACCGAGGACTCAATGTATTTTAACAATTCTGTAAGGAGCAGATACTTTCTCACAGCACTTCTCACTTTACGAGGTGTTGAAGTTTGGATATGAATACACTAATCATTTTATTTCACAAAACTGATTCCTAAATTACCATATTTGGTAATCAAAAATACGAAGTGATTTCGGAGTCTATAGTGGTAACAATAGCGACCACAACTGATGTGAATTAGGGAATCTTCAAAATTTATTTCGTAGAGTCCCTTTGAAGCTCAGTAGGATTGAGACCTTAGACTCAATACGGTGTAGCTATTGTCACCACTATGAAGATCTCCGAAATAACACGTAGTGTTTTTGAATGGTACCTCACCATATACACAAAAAAAACAGGCTCCTTTTCAGGAACCTGTTTGGGTAGAAATTACATCCATTTTGAATAGTCTTCATCATCCATCGCTTCAACACTACCGAGTAAGTACCCATTTCCAACCTGCGAGAAGAAGTCATGGTTACTTGTACCAGTTGAAATCCCATTCATTACAATCGGATCCACATCTTCAGCAGTATCCGGGAACAATGGATCGAACCCTAAGTTTTGAAGCGCCTTATTCGCATTATAACGAATGAACACTTTTACTTTTTCAGTCCAACCAACTTGGTCATAGATAGACTGAGTATACTTCACTTCGTTTTGATATAGTTCCAAGCATAAGTTATATACCCACATCTTCATTTCTTCTTGTTCTTGCTCAGACAATTCGTTGTAGCCTTGTTGGAATTTATAACCTGTATACGTTCCGTGAACAGACTCGTCACGAATGATTAACTTGATGATTTCAGCTACGTTAGCAAGCTTGTTGTTTCCTAAGTAGTAAAGTGGCGTAAAGAATCCACTATAGAAGAGGAATGTTTCAAGCATTGTAGAAGCAACTTTCATCTTCAAAGCGTCTTTACTTTGATAAATCTCATTAATCTTTTTCGCTTTGAATTGTAGGTATTCATTATTGTTTGTCCATTCGAAAATATCTTCAATTTCTGCTTTTGTATGCAAAGTACTGAAGATTGTTGAATAACTTTTCGCGTGAACAGATTCCATGAATTGAATATTGTTCCAAACCGCTTCTTCATGTTGAGTGCGCACATAATCTTTCATTAAGCTTGCACCTTCTTCTGATTGAAGCGTATCTAATAATGTTAAACCACCGAACACTTTCCCTACTACATCTTTTTCTGCAGGTGATAATGTTCTCCAGTCGTCTAAGTCGTTTGATACTGGGATACGTGTATCTAACCAGAATTGCTCAGTTAGTTTTTCCCAAGTTAATTTATCGATCATATCTTCAACTTGGTTCCAGTCAATCGCTTTATAGTACTCTACTGGTTGTGTAGATTTTTGAGAAAGAATCTCATTAAAATATCGTTTTGTACTCACGAGCTTATGTCCTTTCTATCGTATTCCCATTAAATGCTGCAGCTTTCGCAAGCATTACTTCCGATTTCGTCGTTGTTTTCTGTAAATGTACGTACATAGTAGATTGACTTGATGCCTTTATTCCACGCGTAGTTACGTAAAATATTTAAGTCACGTGTAGTCATCTTATTTGTACGTCCTTCTTTCCACTCATATAATCCTTCAGGAAGTTCTGAACGCATGAATAATGTCAAGCTCATTCCTTGGTCGATATGTTTTTGAGCAGCAGCATATACGTCGATTACTTTACGCATATCGATATCGTATGCTGATTGGTAGAATGGTAATGTGTCATTTGATAAGAATGGAGCCGGGTAATAAGTCTTACCAGTCTTCTTCTCTTGACGTTCTTCAATTAGGCGAGTGATTGGATGTAATGAAGCACTTGTTTCATTCACGTAGCTGATTGAACCAGTTGGTGCAATTGCTAAACGGTTTTGGTGATATAATCCACCACTCATTACGTCTTCTTTTAATTGTTTCCAATCTTCTGCAGTTGGAATTGGAAGTTTTTCAAAGATTTTCTTCACTTTGTCAGATTGAATTTGCACCTCTTCAGCAATGTAGCTGTCAAAATATTCTCCTGTTGCATATTTAGAACGTTCGAACCCAACAAATGATTGACCGCGTTGTTTGGCAAGCTTGTTACTTGCTTTCAATGTATAGAAGTTCAACATTCTGAAGTATAAATCAGTTGCTTCGATAGACTCAGGAGAGCCGTATTCCATTTGATTTAACGCAAAGAATGTGTGTAATCCCATCGCTCCAAGACCGATTGTATGTGCTTTGCTGTTTCCGTTTTTAACAGTTGGAACGGCATCGATACTTGAGTGGTCTGTTACGAATGTTAACGCACGAACCGCTACATCTACAGAGCGTTCGAAGTCAGGAGATTTCATTAAGTTCACGATATTTGTTGAACCTAAGTTACAGCTAATATCTGTTCCTAAGTGTTCATATTCTTGAGCATTGTTAATCACTGAAGGCTCTTGAACTTGTAGGATTTCAGAACATAAATTACTCATAATAATCTTTCCATCGATTGGGTTTACACGGTTTGCTGTATCGATATTCACCACATATGGATATCCAGATTCTTGTTGTAATTTACTAATTTCGTTTTCTAAGTCACGTGCACGTAATTTAGATTTGCGGATTTCAGGGTTATTCACCATGTTGTCATATTCTTTTGTGATGTCCACATATGAGAACGGAACGCCATAAATACGTTCCACATCGTATGGGCTGAATAAATACATGATGTCGTCATTCTTGATTAATTCGTAGAATTTATCTGGAACAACAAGCCCAAGTGATAGTGTCTTCACACGAACTTTTTCGTCCGCATTTTCTTTTTTCGTAGATAAAAACGATACGATATCTGGGTGGAATACGTTTAAGTAAACCGCTCCTGCACCGTTACGTTGACCTAATTGGTTAGAGTAGCTGAAACTATCTTCTAATAATTTCATAATTGGAACAACACCACTTGATGCATTCTCAATTTTTTTGATTGGGTCACCTGCTGCACGAACGTTAGACAAGCTTACCCCTACTCCTCCCCCAATTCTTGATAATTGTAGAGCTGAGTTGATGGTACGACCGATACTGTTCATGTCGTCCGTTGTTTGAATTAAGAAGCAAGAAACGAGTTCCCCACGACGTTTTCTTCCAGCATTCAAGAATGTTGGCGTTGCTGGTTGGTAACGTTGTGTAATCATTTCTTCTGCTAAATCATGCGCTAATTGCTCATCGCCATCCGCTAAGAAAAGAGCGTTAAATACAATACGATCTTCAAAACGTTCTAAGTAACGTTGACCATCATTTGTCTTCATTGCATATTGTTTATAGAACTTAAACGCAGACATGAATGAACGGAAACGGAATTTTTTCTTGTACGTTTCTTTCATTAATTTCTTAACGAATTTACGATTGTATTTCCCTAAAAATTCTGCTTCTAAATAATCGTTTTCGATTAAGTAATCCAGTTTTTCATCTAATGTATAAAAGAAAACTGTATTTGGATTCACGTGTTCTAAGAAGAACGCACGAACCGCTTCACGATCTTTATGCAATGGAATTTTCCCATCAACTGGACGGTTTAACTCATTGTTTAATGCGAAGTATGTAACTTCTTGAGTCTTGTTCATTAATTTTGGACTATCCAATCTCTCTCACCTTTTCTATTAGTATTTGTACATCTTTATCTGTACCTTGGTTTTCAAAACAATGAAGTAAAGGAACCTCGTATCTTCTCGCTAACTCTTTGGAATTCGAACAAAAACTCGTGTTAAAATTGCGATTCCCTGAACCGGCAACTCCCATTAACAGCTTTCTGTTGTCTTCAAAATCAATAAATTCGTAAAAAAAATTCGCCACTTGCTCTCCATAAGTTGGTGTAATGACGATATAAGGCTCTTTCATTTGTACTGTAGGATTTTTCTTAGAAATTTCAATAAAATCCCACTCCAATTTTTTTACAAATTGTCTTGTTTTTCCAGTTAGTGATAAATAAACGACTTTCACAATATCCCCATTCCGAAATAGAAATACAAGAAAATGCATTCCAATCTCACTTGAAACTCACGAA
>NZ_DBHISP010000035.1:0-3980 GCF_057274575.1 Granulicatella sp.
TTTACGAGCATTTAAGAAAATATAAAAAGATAATTAGAAATTTATACTTTGTTTAGTGTAAAATTTTTGATTGGGCATGAAAGTAATTTCGAAAAAAGGATAAAGGAAGAAATGATAGAGACGGTTTTTGAAACTACTTACTAAAAAAACTAGGTGTATTGAAAATGGTTTCTATGACTAGTATACTGATAATATGAAAGGGTTTTAAAAAGGAGGCTGTTTATGAGAATACATGGTCAATTAATTGTATCATGCCAAGCATTGCCGCATGAACCATTGCATAGTGATTATATTATGGCTCGTATGGCAGTTGCTGCAAAGGAAGGAGGAGCAAAGGGGATTCGTGCCAACTCAGTAGTGGACATAAAAGCAATCAAAGAAGCTGTAGATTTACCAGTTATTGGAATTATTAAACGAGATTATAACGATTCGGATGTTTTTATTACTGCCACGTTGAAGGAAGTAGACGAACTTATGACGGTTCAACCAGAAATTATTGCACTGGATGCGACTTCATCTACTCGTCCAAATGGACAGTCGTTGGACGAATTTTATAAGAAAATTAGAGAAAAATATCCTAATCAATTATTGATGGCGGATTGTTCTACAGTAGAAGAAATGATTCACGCTGATGAACTCGGTTTTGATTTTATCGGAAGTACTTTAGTGGGATATACGAAACAAAGTAAGGGAGATAAAATTGAAGCGAATGATTTTGAAATTTTAAGAACTGTTTTGAAACAAATCAAACATCCTTTAATTGCAGAGGGAAATATTGATACACCGGAAAAGGTGAAAAGAGTGCTAGAGTTGGGCGCTTATAGTGTAGTTGTAGGTTCTGCGATTACGCGTCCACAACTCATTACAAAAAAATTTGTTGATGCTATTCATCAACACTAGGAAAGATAAGAATTATTCATTTTAAGTTTAGGGGGAAAACCATATGTTTAAAGTCTTACAAAAAATAGGGAAGGCATTTATGTTGCCAATTGCCATTTTGCCGGCAGCTGGTTTGCTATTAGGGATTGGGGGAGCTTTATCCAATCCAACAACTGTTGCGACATACCCTGCATTAAATAACGAAGTATTACAAGCGATTTTTAAAGTGATGAGCCAAGCTGGAGAAGTTGTCTTTGCAAATCTATCACTTCTTCTCTGTATCGGGCTCTGTATCGGGCTAGCAAAACGTGACAAAGGAACTGCTGCTCTTGCTGGGGTTACAGGATACTTGGTAATGACTGCAACTATTAAAGCTCTTGTTGGATTATTTATGGCAAAAGATGCTTCCATTGATACTGGGGTTATCGGTGCTGTTGTAGTTGGATCAGTGGCTGTATGGTTACATAACCGTTATAACAATATTCAATTACCTCAAGTACTTGGATTCTTTGGTGGTAGCCGTTTTGTTCCAATTGTAACATCATTTGCGTCTATCTTTGTGGGAGCAATCTTCTTCTTAGTATGGCCACCATTCCAACAATTATTAGTATCTACTGGTGGATATATCTCACAAGCTGGTCCAATTGGTACATTTTTATATGGCTTCTTAATGCGTTTATGTGGTGCTGTAGGGTTACACCATATGATTTATCCAATGTTCTGGTTTACAGAATTAGGTGGAGTGGAAGTTGTAGCTGGCCAAACTGTGGTTGGGGCTCAAAAAATCTTCTTTGCTCAATTAGCGGATCCAAACCATGTAGGACTATTTACTGAAGGAACTCGTTTCTTCGCTGGACGTTTTTCAACAATGATGTTTGGTCTTCCAGCAGCCTGCTTAGCAATGTACCACTGTGTACCAAAAGATCGTCGTAAAAAATACGCTGGTTTATTCTTCGGGGTTGCATTAACTTCATTTATTACTGGTATTACAGAACCAATTGAGTTCATGTTCTTATTCGTAAGCCCAGTATTATATGTTGTTCACGCATTCCTTGATGGGGTAAGTTTCTTCATCGCTGATATTCTAAATATCTCTATTGGTAATACATTCTCAGGTGGGGTTATCGACTTCACATTATTTGGGGTATTACAAGGTAATGATAAGACAAACTGGTTATTACAAATTCCATTTGGTCTTGTTTGGAGCGTTTTATATTATGTTGTATTTAGATGGTTTATTCTTCAATTCAATGTTGCTACACCAGGACGTGTTGAAGATGATTTAGCTAGTGATGAAAAACCAGTTGTGGAAACTAAAGATAGCTTAAAACAAGATAGCGTTCGTATTATTGATGCTTTGGGTGGTCAAGAAAATATCGAAGATGTAGATGCTTGTATCACACGTTTACGCGTATCTGTTAAAGATGTTGAAAAAGTGAATAAAGCAACGTTAAAAGAAATCGGTGCTGTTGATGTTCTTGAAGTGAAAGGCGGCATTCAAGCAATTTATGGAGCTAAAGCTATCCTATACAAAAACAATATCAATGAAATTTTAGGTGTAGATGACTAGTAATCAATCTTAACTAAAGCAGGTAAACTAGCCCTCGTGTCTAGTTTGCCTGCTTTTAATTTTTAATAGGAATATGCATCGTATGTTATAATAAAAAAAGCAAATTCAAAGGGGAGATGCAGGTGTTGTCATTCGAGAAAAAAGTGGCTCCTATTATAGAGTCTATTTACGATACTTTAACACCGATTGAAAAGACAATTGCACAGTATTTTCTAGAACCAATTCCAGAAGGAGTGTCTCTTTCGGCACAAGAAGTGTCCAATCGTTTATTCGTTTCCATTCCGTCACTGACAAGATTTGCCCAGAAATGCGGATATAACGGATATCGACAATTTATTTATGATTATGAAAAGAGAAGTAAGGAAGAGTCGACGCTTCATATTAATTCGACTAAAATCGTTCTTGAAGATTATGCTGAGCTTTTGTCGAAGTCTTTTTCCCTTGTAAATGAAGCTCAATTAATTCGAGTTTGTGAATTGCTCAGCAGTGCTAAAAGGGTATATATATATGGTCAAGGGAGCTCTGGACTAGCAGCATTAGAGATGAAATTTCGGTTTATGAGACTTGGGATGATTTGTGAGGCGATTACGGATTTGCATACAATGCTTATGAATCGTGTGCTTGTTGATGAAGATTGTCTTGTCATTGGAATCACAGTTTCGGCAAATGAAAGTGTGGTAAAGGCAGTAAATATTGCAAAGAATCAGGGAGCAAAAACGGTTCTGATCACTTCTAAAAAGAGTGAGGAACTGTCGCATGAATGCGATGAATTGGTACTTATTGCGATGAAAAATGCTTTGGAACAAGGGACGACAATTTCACCACAGTTTCCGGTTTTAGTGGTGGTTGATATTTTGTATAGTTATTACAAGGAAATCGATAAGGAAAGAAAGCATTCTATTTTTTCAAATACATTGCATGCGATTCAACCTGAATAAAGAAGGAGAAGATAAAATGTTTGGATTTTTTAAAAAGAATCAAGTAGAAAAAGAAGTTTTAGTTTTTGCACTTGTAGCTGGGGAAATTGTTCCAATTACACAAGTGAATGATCCAGTGTTTGCTGGAAAGATGATGGGAGACGGCTTTGCAGTCATCCCAGCAAATGGTGTCATTACTTCACCTGTTAAAGGAGAAGTAGTCAATGTTTTTCCAACACTTCACGCTATAGGAATTCAAACTTCGGGAGGACTTGAAGTGTTGGTTCATATGGGAATTGATACGGTTGAGTTAAAAGGAGTACCTTTTGAAACAACAGTAACTGTAGGGCAAAAGGTAGATGAGAACACAGTGTTATCGACAGTTGATCTAGAAGCGTTAAAAGCAGCGGGTAAAAATACTGCGATGATGGTTCTCTTTACGAATATGGATAAGGTAGATTCTATCTCTATTGCAACAGAAGGTTCTATTGAAGGAAAAGAAGAAGTAGGGAAAGTAACCTTAAAAGCTTAATAAATAAGAAAGAACCTCCGTCCAATAATGTACTGACCCCAAAAAGTTAGACAATTAATTTAAGCAAAGGATTTAGTTCTGT
>NZ_DBHISP010000036.1:0-3864 GCF_057274575.1 Granulicatella sp.
TGATAATCGAGAAGGAGAGAAAGAAAATGAAAAAAATTTTAGGCGCAATTGCAGCATTAGCAATGATAGTTGGATTAGCAGCGTGTGGTACCCCTGCAAATCAAGGAACAACAAATGCAAATCAATTAGTAGTAGGGATGGAAGCAGGTTATCCTCCATTTAACTGGACTCAAAACGACGCCTCAAACGGAGGAGTTAAAATTCAAGGAACAAATCAATACGCAGGTGGATACGACGTTGAGATTGCTAAATTAGTGGCTCAAAAATTAGGAAAAGAATTAGTTATCGTTAAAACGGAGTGGGATGGTTTAACACCAGCGCTTATCTCTGGTAAAATTGATGCGATTATCGCTGGTATGAGTCCTACAGAAGAACGTAAAGCTACAATCGACTTTACAGATTCTTACTATGATTCACAATTAGTATTAGTCGTTAAAAAAGGTTCTAAGTACGAAAAGGCTACTTCATTATCAGATTTTGCTGGGGCTAAAGTAACAGCTCAGTTAAATACTTTCCACTACTCAGTGATTGATCAAATTACTGGTGTTGAAAAAGTAACTGCAATGGACAACTTCCCAGCAATGCGTGTAGCACTGCAAGCAGGTACAATCGATGCTTATGTATCTGAATTACCAGAAGCATTATCAGCTCAAGCGGCTAACAGCGACTTCGTAATGGTTAAATTAACGAATGGTTTCCAAACATCACCAGCAGATACACAAACAGCTGTTGGTATAAGAAAAGACAGCACATTAACAAAAGAAATCAACGAAGTATTAAAAACAATCTCTAGCGAAGAACGCTTAGAAATTATGCAAAAAGCAATTAAGAATCAACCTGCAGCGGAATAACCAGGATACGAGGGCGAACGCTCAGGACTGAATCACTGGACCGGAGTAACGCAAAGGACTTGGCACAAGTCGTGCGGATACTACGGGAAGTGGACGTCAGTCCTGTGAGCCTGAGTTCAACTACAGGATGTGAGCAATCGCGTTCAGAAATGGACCGTTGGAAAATCCTTCACAGTGCGAAGGATTTGAAACAAAAGAGAAGGAACGTGAAACGTTCTGCGGACGTTTCGGGAAACGCACGCGATTTCTGCGAAGACGAACTCAACTACAGGATGTGAGGTTGAGCTCACTACTGCGCAAGAGCACTGACTGAATATAGAAAACAAACATAACACACCGTCACCTTTTGTGGCGGATACATATAATTTACAGAAAGTAGGAAAATTAATGAGTATTGATTGGATTGTAAAAATCATTCAACAAAACTGGCAGATGTTTTTAACAGGTGCCTGGATTACACTTTATATTTCAGTTATCGGTACAATTATCGGTACAATTATCGGGATGTTTATCGGATTTGTTAAAACTATTCCTCTACCAGAAAAAGGAGCAAAACGTGTCTTCTTAAAAATTGCAATCGGAATTTTAAATTGCTATACAGAGTTCTTCCGTGGAACACCAATGATCGTACAAGCGATGGTAATTTACTATGGAACAGCATTAATGTTTAATTTAAACTTAGATGTAACATTTGCTGCGATTTTTATCGTATCCATTAACACAGGGGCATATATGTCAGAAATAGTTCGTGGTGGGATTATCTCTATCGACCAAGGACAATTTGAAGCCAGCCAAGCTATTGGGATGACTCACTGGCAAACAATGCGCTATGTTGTTTTCCCTCAAGTACTTCGTAACATCCTCCCAGCAGTAGGGAACGAATTTGTTATCAACATCAAAGATACTTCTGTATTGAACGTAATTTCAGTTTCAGAATTGTACTTTGCGACAAAAACAGTATCAGGACAAAACTTCCGTTACTTTGAAACGTTCTTTGTAACATTGATTATTTATTTCATTATGACATTTACAATTACTCGTATCTTACGTTACTTCGAACGTAAATTAGATGGTCCAGATAACTACGAAGTGATTTATTCAGATCCATTGAATTCAAATTCAATGTCAGCAGTAGAAGAAAAAACTAGACAGAAAGGAAATGCAAAATGAGCGAAGCAGTAATTTCCATTCAAAATTTAAGTAAAACATTTGGCAACAATGAAGTTCTTAAAGATATTTCTTTTGAAGTAAAACAAGGTGAAGTAGTAACAATTATCGGATCAAGTGGTTCTGGTAAATCAACACTCTTACGTTGCGTCAACTTACTTGAAAAACCAACTTCAGGCGAAATCTTCTACAATGGCCAAAACATTCTTGAACATGACAAGAGCATTTACGAATACCGTACCCACGTAGGAATGGTATTCCAACAATTTAACTTATTTAACAACTTAAACGTGTTAGAAAACTGTATCGTTGGACCTATGAAAGTGTTAAAAAAATCAAAAGAGGAAGCAGAAAAAATCGCAAAAGAATTCCTTGAAAAAGTAGGAATGTCTGCGTACATTAATGCAAAACCTCGTCAATTATCAGGTGGTCAAAAACAACGTGTCGCTATCGCGCGTGCATTATCAATGCAACCAGATGTATTGCTTTTCGATGAACCAACATCAGCGCTTGACCCAGAAATGGTAAATGAAGTGCTAGAAACAATGAAAAGCTTAGCGCACACAGGGCTAACAATGATTGTGGTTACTCACGAAATGGGATTTGCTAAAGAAGTTAGTGATCGTGTTGTCTTCATGGATAAAGGAGTTATCGCAGAAGAAGGAACGCCAGAACAAATCTTTGAAAATCCTCAAGTAGATCGTACAAAAGAATTTTTAGGACGCGTTCTAAAATAAGTGAAATATGCTATAATGAGCTAAGACAGTTTGTCTTGGCTCTTTTTTTATGCATGACAAATGAATCAAGTTTGAAGGAGTATTAGCATGTTTGAAATACATACAACATCACAAGAGGAGACAATGGAACTAGGAAAGCGTCTAGGAGAAAAGTTATTTGCCAATAGTTGTGTGGTCTTAGAAGGTGATTTAGGCGCTGGAAAGACGACTCTTACAAAAGGGATTGCCCTTGGGTTAGGCATCGACCGTGTCATTAAGAGCCCAACCTATACATTGATTCGCGAATACCGTAAAGGGCGACTTCCGCTATTTCATATGGATATGTATCGTATTGAAGAAAGTGGCGGCGCCAGTGAAGTAGGCCTCGAAGAGTATTTTTATGCAGGTGGTGTGTGTGTCGTTGAATGGGCGCAGTATATCGAAGATGAACTTCCTTCGACATTCTTAAAAGTTCAAATCGACCGTGTAGGAGACGACGAGTCCAAACGTGTGATTCGTTTAGTCCCACACGGAAAAGAGTACGAAGAATATATTAGCAAATTGGAGGAGGTAACAGATGAGTAAAGAACGAGAAATTACATTTGCACTTCCAGTCAAAGACGATGCTAAAGCGTTATTAGATTATAGTAAAAAAGTAGGTAGTGAAACGGATTTTCTTTCCTTTGGACCAGAAGGGTTGAAGTATTCTGTGGCTCAAGAAGAGTTGTTTATTGAATCGCTCTACGAGAACGAAAACCAATACATGTTACTAGCAAAAGATGGAGACGAGATTATTGCTGTAGGTTCGATTGCGGGAAGCTTGCATCCTAAATTCTCACACCGAGGAGAGTTAGGAATCAGCGTATTGAAGTCCTATTGGGGGCAAGGTATTGCGACCGTAATGATGGAAGAAATGCTGGATTGGGTATCGGAATACTCAACTCTTTCTCGTGTTGAACTTGAGGTCGTAGCTATCAATAAAAATGCCCGTCGCCTCTATGAAAAGTGTGGATTTGTAGAAGAAGGGCTCATTAAGAGCGGTGTAAAAATCGGTGACGGATATGAAGATATTGTGTTGATGGCGAAGATGATTGAACGATAATGATGAGGTGAAAGAATGAAATTTGGAA
>NZ_DBHISP010000037.1:0-3806 GCF_057274575.1 Granulicatella sp.
TATTATGAAGCAAATTATCGACGAAGGGATTCCTAATAAAGACTTAGGCTTTATTGCAAAACAAGGGTTCATTATGATTTTTGTAGCAATAGTGTCTCTTTCAGCGGGTGTTTTGGGGGCAAAATTTGCATCGATTGCTGGGACTGGAGTAGCTGCAGAGTTACGTTCTGCTGAAATGAAGAAGATTCAAGCCTTCTCATTTAAAAACATTGATCACTTCTCCAATGCATCCTTAATCACGCGTATGACCAGTGATGTCAACAATGTTCAAAATACAGCCATTATGACGATGCGTATTTTAGCACGTGCTCCAATGATGTTTCTCTTTGCAATTTTCTTTGCAGTAAGCATCAATGCGCAATTATCACTCGTTTTTATGGTAGCTATACCAATTTTAGTGCTATCATTAGTGCTTATCATTTCTACAGCCTTTCCTCGCTTTAGAAAATTACAACAAGCCACAGACGGTATTAACCGAACTTTACAAGAAAACTTTATTGGAATTCGCGTTGTAAAATCGTTTGTTCGTGAAATGTTTGAAAAGAAAAAATTTGGTGCAGAAAACTCAACCTATAGAGAACGTGCCCTACATGCGATGTATGTCGTGATGTGGAATAACCCAATCATGCAATTAACGATTTATGCTGTAACAATTGCGGTGATGTGGTTTGGGGGCGGACTTGTTATTAGTGGAACGATGACAACTGGAGATCTTATCAGTTTCATTTCTTATATCACACAAATCTTGATGTCCCTCATGATGATTTCATTCGTGTTCGTCATGTTGACAATGACAAAAGCGTCTATGGATCGTATCTTCGAAGTGTTAGATACAAATATCGATGTAGAAGAACCAGAATATCCAATTACTGTAGATAAAGTATACGGTGAGGTGGAATTCGATCATGTTCATTTCTCTTATGGAAAACAACAGGATGAAGAAGTGTTAAGCAACATCAGCTTCAAGATTAAACCCGGTGAAGTGTTCGGAATTATCGGGCCAACAGGTTCAGGGAAATCCTCTCTTGTACAGTTGATTCCTCGACTTTATGACACAAGTGCTGGTACGGTGCGTGTTGGTGGACATGATGTTCGTGATTATCGATTTTCTGATTTGCGTCAAAACGTATCCATGGTGTTACAAAAGAATACCTTATTCTCTGGAACAATTCGTGAGAACCTCTTATGGGGAAATCCGAATGCTTCGGAAGAAGAGATGATTCAGGCTGCTAAATATGCACAAGCACATGACTTCATTATGGAAATGCCTGAGGGATATGACACTCGTGTAGAGCAAGGAGGATCAAACTTCTCGGGTGGACAAAAACAACGTCTTACGATTGCTCGTGCCATGTTACGAAAACCAGCAGTGTTAATCTTAGACGATTCAACGTCAGCAGTAGATACGGCAACGGACTCAAAAATCCGCGAAGCTTTCTTTAACCATTTACCAGATACAACGGTGATTATTATCGCGCAACGTATTTCATCGATTCAAGGCGCAGACAATATTCTTGTATTAGATGATGGTAAAGTAAACGGATTAGGAACGCACGAAGAGTTGATGGAGACAAACGACTTATATCGTGATATTTACGAAACCCAAATGAAAGGAGCCAAAGGAGATGAGTAAAATTAAAGGGCCAAAACGTCCAGAAAACATGAAGCAAACTTTGGCAGACTTATGGGGATATTTATGGAAGAGTAAGATGACTCTTGCAGTTGTTGTAGTCTGCTTAATCATTTCAAGTGCTTCAGGTATTATTGGAACTTATGCCATTCGTCCATTAATCAATGATTTTATTGAAACAGGAGACTTAGCAGGATTAGCAAAAATGCTTGGTTTTATCGCCATTGTCTATGTACTTGGGGCAACAGCTAGCTACTTCTCTGCACGTTTAATGGTAACAGTTGGACAAAATACAATCGAAAAAATGCGTGGAGATTTATTTAACCATATTCAAACTTTGCCAATTCGTTTCTTTGATACGAATAAGCATGGGGATTTAATGTCTCGTTTTACGAACGATTTTGACAATATTCAAAATGCGTTTAACAACAGTATGTTGATGATTATCAGTTCCACGCTTCAATTAGTGTTAACGTTTATCATGATGATTATCCTTTCACCAATTCTAACGGTTTTACTGATTGCGATGGTATTTTTGATGTTCCAAATTGTGAAGAAGCTTGGTGCCAAGTCAGGAAAGCAATTCGCAGCGCAACAAGCGATTCTCGGACAAGTGAATGGATTTGTGGAAGAGCATATTGAAGGACAAAAAGTGGTTAAGGTATTTAACCATGAACATAAAGTGTTAGATGAATTTGATAAACTAAACGGAGAACTTCAAGAAGCAGCAAACAACGCACAATTTTATTCAACGATTATGTTCCCGATTTTAGGGAATATTAGTTATATGAACTATGCGATTACCGCTGCTGTTGGGGGCTATCTTGTTATTATAAATTGGATGGATATCGGAGGGTTAGCTTCCTTCCTTCAATTCTCAAGAACGTTCGCGCAACCACTGGCGCAAATGTCTCAACAAATGAATGTTCTTTTAAGCGCAATGGCTGGAGCTGAACGTATTTTTGCGATTCTGCGTGAAGTACCTGAGATTGATGAAGGGACAGTCACTCTTGATCAACAAGATAAAGATAACTGGTACTGGGTGGATGGAGACAAACGGATTCCAGTAGTTGGGAATATTCAACTTCATAATGTAGACTTTGGCTATGTACCAGGAGTTCGTATTTTAAAAGACATCAATGTATGGGCTGAACCAGGATTAAAAGTTGCCTTTGTAGGGGCAACAGGAGCTGGTAAAACAACCATTACAAACTTAATCAACCGTTTCTATGAGATTGATTCAGGGGTTATTACTTTCGACGAGATTCCAGTAACGAAGATTAAGAAAGATGACTTGCGTAAGACCATTTCTATCGTATTGCAAGATACGCATTTATTTACAGGAACGATTGCGGATAATATTCGATATGGAAAATTAGATGCTACAGATGATGAAGTGATTAAAGCGGCAAAATTAGCAAATGCTCATAGCTTTATCAAACGTCTACCACAAGGCTACCAAACAGAAATTACAGGGGACGGAGAAGGGTTGTCTCAAGGGCAACGTCAATTACTAGCGATTGCGCGTGCTGCGGTTGCAAATCCTAAAGTATTGATTCTTGATGAAGCGACAAGTTCCATCGACAGCCATACAGAAGCGTTGATTTCACGCGGAATGGACCAATTGATGGAAGGCCGCACATCATTTGTAATTGCCCACCGTTTATCTACAATTCGTAATGCTGATGTGATTATGGTAATGAATCATGGTGAAATTATCGAACGCGGAAACCATGAAAGCTTAATGGAAAAACATGGTGTTTACTACAAGTTATATACGGGTCAGATTGAGTTAGATTAAGTGCATCAAATGTTTTTATTTTCAAATGCAGTCCTTGATATAAAGGGCTGCATTATTTTGTATCTAGAAATTTTGTCAAAATGAACCTAAGCATAGTTTTTTGATAAATATAATATCTATAGTTTATTCACTATTAAAAATTTGTAAATATTTATAATCATTATTCTTTCTTTCCATATATATGATATAATTGCCTTTATTAGAAAGGATGAGTTAATTTCATGATTACATTAAAATCAAAACGCGAAATTGATGCAATGGAAGAATCAGGAGCGCTTTTAGCATCGATTCATGTTCAACTTCGTGATTTTATTAAACCAGGTGTCACTACTTGGGATATCGATCAATTTGTCCAAAGAAAAATTGAAGAAGCAG
>NZ_DBHISP010000038.1:0-3576 GCF_057274575.1 Granulicatella sp.
AATTTCATTAAAATAATATAATAAATATCAGTAACGAATATGAATTTTCCTTTTTGTTTTCGGTAAACTAAGGGCAATATTGATTTATGAAAAAATCCTATCAAACATCCTTTTTTAGACGCGATATTTCTTGACTAATGATTACATTGTTAAATATATATGAATTATCGTTTTATATATAAGAAAAATTAAGTGTTAGGAAATATTCTTATTTTTATCAGAAATTATTATTTTCATTTTTTTGAACTTATTTTGTGGTCACCGCCACGTAGATTCCAATATATAGTGTGTTTTTTGCTCAATTTAATAATGCTCCCTTTAAAGTAGTTTACTTTTTAGTATCTACCTTAGAGGGAGCTTATTAAAGTGTATTTCGCGATTTTGCTCTTCTATTGTTTATTTTGTTTTAATTTGTAATTCGCATATGCTCTTAAAGAAATCGTTCCAAAAATAGCGACGGTTAATAAATTTAGAATACTTGCTATCCAACCTTGAGTAAATACAATCGTTGTAGAAGACTGATAGAATAAAACATCTAGTGTTGGGGCAATCAACCCAAAGATTGCAATATTCACTGACGCTTGAACCACATTAAAGCGAATCATATCATGCTGTGAAAACACTCCTTGTCGAAGACTATTTCTTCGAATCGCAAATCCAAACGTAAAACCTAACGCAGCTGAACTGATAGCCCAAGAAATCCATAAATGATCTGTATTGAATAAATCAAACAATACATGGCCAGTAAACCCAACAATGGCAGCTGGAAGTGCTCCAGCAACACCCGCAAAGAGCGCAAGGTACCCATATGCCAATTGAATATATACTCCTTCAATCGGTGTTGTAATCGACGTTAAGGTCATTAAAGCAGTCATGATGACAATTCCTAAAATTGTATAAATAACTGTCTTTTGTAATCCGTCTTTCACAATCCTCTCCTCCTCTTAATGCGATGTAGGTTCTTCTCCGATAATTCGAACTTCTGGTTCTAGAGAAACTCCATCTTTTTCTAAAATTACTTTTTGAATGTAGCGAATTAGATCCATATAATCTGTAGCCGTAGCGTTGTCAATGTTCACGATAAATCCAGCATGTTTTTTTGAGACTTGTGCCCCACCAATTTGATACCCTTGTAGTCCTGCATCTTGAATTAACTGTCCAGTAAAATATCCTTCGGGACGTTTAAAGACGCTTCCGCATGAAGGGTATTCAAGCGGTTGTTTACTTTGACGTAAATGCGTTAATTCTGCAATTTTTCCGTCAATCTCTTCTTGATTTCCTTTATCTAACTGGAACCCTACTTCAATTACTAAATCTCCAGTATTCTGAATATAGCTATGTCTATAACTAAACTCCAATTCTTTTGCAGAATAGGTCTTTAACTGACCTTCTGGTGTAATCACCTCTATATACTCTACAACTTCACTGATTTCTCCACCATATGCCCCTGCATTCATATAAATGGCTCCACCTACACTACCCGGAATTCCGCATGCAAATTCCAAACCGGTTAATCCATTTTTAGCTGCTTCTTTAGAAACGTCAATTAAAGCTACTCCGCCTTCTGCAATAATTTTTGTACCGTCTACTTTTAAATGAGACATATCATTCAACATAATTACAGCACCAGAAATCCCACCATCTTTAATGATAACATTAGAAGCATTTCCTAAAATTGTCGTTGGAATATTCTGCTCACGTAACCAGTGTGTGACTTCACTTGCTTCTTGTTTATCCTTTGGAAAAATAAGAATTGCTGCGTTCCCACCAGTCTTAGTAAATGTATATTTTTTAAGAGGTTCATTGTAAAACACTTTTACATTTGGAAACTCTTTTGAAAATACTGTATAGTCCATACTATTCTCCTTAATCGTAATCCATTTAATACTACTATTCTAATGAGTTTACGTCAAATGTTAGGAAACCTTGAGGAGCTTTTGCAGTAACAATCCTTTCACAAATCAAGTGGCTTAACAAGCTACTTTTTTCAGAAACTGGATTTTCTGATTTTGTCTGAACTGCAATGATAAAACTATGAATAATCGTTTCAAATCCACGTTTGTACAAAGTAGAATCCCAACTTGTAAAAGTATCCAACATATCATCTTGTCCCTGGGTAATCACTAAATCCGTTAAATTTCTAAGTGAATAAGTTCCACTAGGACTTTGTACTTCGATTCTTTCTAAGTTTGCTCCAGAAGTTTCATTAAATTGAACCAAGGTTGTTTCGTTTTCATTTTCTAAATAGACAGTGCATTGTTCTAATAATCCGTCCTTTTTCTTATAGAAATATGTACCATTCGTTGGAAGAGAATCCATTAAGTAAAGTGCCGTATCTAAAGGATGAATAAAAATATCAAAGACTCTAGTTCTTGTATCTTGAGAAGTTACTGTACAATTCTTTTCAGTAATAATTCTCTTCTTATTTTCTACACTTTTTAAGACTTCTACTTTAGGAGCAAAACGTCTATTAAATCCAGCCATTATGAAGGTATCGTGTTTTTTTGCTACTTGATATAACTCCAGCGTTTTTTCATAACTAGGAGCTACTGGTTTATCCATATAAACAGGAATTCCTTTTTCTAAAAATTGTTTTGCCACCTCAAAATGAGCATTTGTAGACACATGAATAAAGACTCCATCTAACGAAAATTGCAATAATTCTTCAATCGTATTGCAAGGAATACATCTCCCTAACAATTTAGATTCTCGATTCAACACTTCTTGATTTCGAGTACACATATACCATTTGACATTCCCAATCGAACGCATCACAGGTAAGTAAGCTTTTTGACTAATCGCTCCAACACCTACAATCCCAATATTTAACATTATTTATCCTTCCCATTCTTGTAGTAATTGATGAACCATTTGAGCAGAACGTTTCCCTGCTTGAACAATAAAAGTATCAAAATCAACAGCAGAGGTCCCACGCTCTGGAATATCTGAAATCGCACGAATCACAATAAATGGAACTCCAAATGCGTGACACGCTTGTGCGATTGCTGCTCCTTCCATTTCAGACGCCATCACATCTGGGAAGTGCTTTAAAATATGTGTTCTTTGCTCACGAGTATGGATAAAACTGTCAGAAGAAACGATAAGGCCTGTATGACTCTTTAAATCCACCTTAGCAATCGCTTGTTCAAGTGATGGTAAAAAATCTTGGTTCATGGCAAAACGCGCTGGCATGCCCGGCATTTGCCCGTAAACGTAATTAAAAGCAGTTACGTCAGCATCACAGTAAGCCACTTCCGTTCCGATGACGATATCTCCGATTTCAAGAGATGAACCAAACCCACCTGCAGAACCTGTATTCATCACCAAGTCTACACCGAAGCGGTCAATTAAGATTCCTGCAGCAAGAGCTGACATCACTTTTCCAATTCCAGATTGGACAAGTACGATTGACTTTCCAACAAGTGTCCCTTCAATAAATTCCCAGTTCGCAACGGTTGTTTTCTTCTCAATCGTCATCTCTTCTTCGAGCAGACGTTTTTCTTCTTCCATTGCCGCAATAATTCCAAATTTCATTCTTTCACCTCATCATTATCGTTCAATCATCTTCGCCATCAA
>NZ_DBHISP010000039.1:0-3308 GCF_057274575.1 Granulicatella sp.
CGATAATCCCGATTTTTCGAAATAATAATTTAACACTGCCGTATTCATTCGCTCACTTCCTTTCCTAGTTTCAATTATTATACCAGAAATACATCCGAAAACATCATGATTAGCAAAAAAAATTAATCAAAAATCGCAAAAGGATTCGCTCCCATTGCGCTTATTTTTGTTAGTCGAGGACGCCTTGTTCACTCTTTCGGCGTTCTTTGATTAAGTCTTTGACCGAGATGAGCATCACGGCTACTAGAATCATCGCCATGCTGACAAAGTCAATCGCAAAGAATTGCTCGTTCATGATGAGGAAGGCAAAGAATACTGCTGAGATGGGTTCAATCGCGGCGAGTAAGCTGGATTTCACAGGTCCTACCATGATCGCCCCTTTTAGGAACATCGTATACGCAATGACCGTTCCGATAAGGACGATGCCTGCTAACGCAGCAAGAATCTCTGGTGTCCATTCCAGGTCCATCTGTGCGACTCCGCTAAATGGGGCAAGAAGAATCCCCGATAGCAACATCCCTATTCCGATGACGGGAAGGCTCCCGTACTGTTTAATGAGGGCAATGGGTAATAAGATATAGAGCACGTATGTAAAGGCTGAGAATAATCCCCAGATGAGTCCTAAGGGTGTCACGCTGAGGCTTCCGATTTCGCCGTGTGTCGCAATGAGGAAGGTCCCTCCAATCGCCAATACAATCGAAGCAACTTCTGAGACGGTCGGCGCTACTCGATCCTTCACACAGGCATAGATTAGAATCAGCACTGGGCAAATATATTGCAAGACCGTTGCGGTTCCCGCGTTACCCAGATGAATCGCTTGTAAGTATGCAAACTGATTCAATAACAGTCCAAAGATGGCAAATAACCCGAGTCGAACAAAGCTCTTCTTATCCTGAATGAGACAGACAAGCTTCTTGTGGTCTGTTAGTAGGCTCATCACAAGAAGCAATCCCCCTGCGACAAGCAGTCGTAAATTCGTCAGCGCTAGTACCGGAAAGCCATGCGCCATCAAGTACTGACCGCTTGCTCCGCTAAGCCCCCACGCGATTCCGGCCGTCAAGGTCAGAATGGTTCCTATGGTTAAATTGCTGTTTGGTTTATTTAGTTTGGTTGGATTGTTTGATTTTTCTGTTGTTTTCATACTCTCGATTATAGCACAATGTGCCCTCATCCTACACCGCCTACTTCTAAAGAACGGAATAGATTCTAATTATTAAGATTTCACAGAAATGCATGATTTAGTTTGCGCTTTCTCCTTTTATTTTGTTACACTAAAAAGGAAATTTTTACTTAGGAGGATATGATGAAACACACAAAAAAATTCACTGTTGCGACTGCAATTTTACTACTCTTAACAATCCAATCCGTTCATGCAGAAACAGCTCAAGAGACGATAACCGCTGACACAACTGCTTCAGTACAACCATCGGAAACCACAAGCAATGAAGCAAGACTGACAAATTCTGTAATCCTTACAACAGAACAAGAAGTTTCCAAAGAACCTGAAAAAACTACTGAAACTACTCAACAAACACGTTCTCGTTCAAAACGTGAAGCTGTAAATCATATTGATGAGTATTACCAACAGCAACATTATACTGGTTTCGCAACTCAAAATGGAGATACTTACTATTATTTAGAAGGTACAAAATTAACTTCACAATGGAAATATATTCATAACCAGTACTACTATTTTAACGAAAATGGACAAATGCAAACAAATACGCTTATTGATGGTTATGTCATGGATGAAGACGGTATTATGGCTCGAAACAGATTTGTAACCATTAATGGTAATCGTTATTTTGCTGATGAGCACGGAAAAGCTGTTAATAGTAATTGGAAAAAAATAGACGGGAAATGGTACTCCTTTAAAGACAATGGTGTACTTCGTCAAAACGAGTTCTACGATTATTACTACTTGAAAGCTGACGGTACCATGGCCGATAACGAGTGGATTTTTGATAGGTACTACAATAGTTATTTCTTTATGAAACCGGGTGGAGCTTATGCTAGTAGAGAATGGAAAGATTCTTATTACTTAAAAGCCGGTGGCTATATGGCGAAATCCGAATTTGTTTATGACGATAACTATAAAGCTACCTACTACTTCGAAGAAAGTGGCCGATATGTTGGAGGAAAATGGATTGAAGTCAATGGTAAAAAATACCACTTCCAAATGGACGGCGTACTTGAAACCAATAAATGGATTGGGAACTACTACGTCAAATCTGACGGTGCAATGGCCAAAAACGAATGGTTCTTTGACAAAAATTACGGCAGTTACTTCTATCTAGGAGTTGATGGCAAATATATCGGTGGAAACCGATGGTATCAAGTAGATGGAGATTGGTACTACTTTATCGCTGATGGTCAAATGGCGACACGTAAATGGATTGATTCTTACTACGTGAAAGAAGATGGACGTATGGCGAAAAACGAAATGCAATACGACCAATCGTCTGGCTCTTCTTACTATTTCAAAGAAGACGGAACGGTTGCGAAGAATTACTGGGCAAAAGTCGGTGACTACTGGTACTACTTCAAGTCCAACGGAAAAGTTGCGCGTAAAGAATGGATTGATAATAAATACTACGTACTCGATAATGGTAAAATGGCGACTGGTACGCATATCATCGATCACTATCAATACGTATTTGACGAGAGTGGAAATGTCTTAAGCAAGAAGGCAGTCGATATCGGTTGGGTCGAAAAGAATGGCAAACGTTACTTTTACAATGGCGCTAGTCAACGTCTCGGTGACGAAACGGCAAAGAAAGTCATGGATGTTAGCGAACATCAAGGCTACATCGCTAACTGGGAAGCCCTCATCAAGGACAACGGAATCGATGCAGTTATTGTTCGTATCGGTTACTCTGGTACTGAAGATAAATATCTAGCGCATAATATTAGCGAATTGAATCGTCTAGGTGTCCCTTATGGAATCTACCTTTACACTTATGCTTCAACAGAGGAAGACGGTAGAGACGATGCCGAACAAACCCTCGCATTAATCCAAAAATACAATATCAAACCCACTTACCCTATTTACTTCGACATAGAAGACTGGCGTTATAGAAACGGTACAAAATCTGCACCAACGGACACTGCTACTTGGGTAAAAATCTGGAAAGCGTACCGTGACACCATGGAAAAAGCCGGTTACACGAACGTACGTGTTTACAGTTATCAATATCTCTTACAAAATCGTTTAAACGATCCTGAAATCTTAAAATACGTCGACTGGGTTGCAGCTTATACTCCACAACTCAGATACCAGCTTCCATACAGCCAACCAAGCTGGGGAT
>NZ_DBHISP010000040.1:0-2206 GCF_057274575.1 Granulicatella sp.
AATTCAAATATGAGAAGCTGATGAAAGATATTAAGCATCTAGACGAATCCATTACTCAGTATGAAGAGATGCATGCTCGTCAAGATTTGCAGGCGTTTAAGGAATTACTAGATGCAACAAAAAGCTTATTGGCGGAGCATTCAAGTAGAGACCGCAGTATGGGAAGTTATCAATCGGGTGCCTTTGGAAAACTACCCTCTGTACAACGGTTTATGGTAGCCTATGAACAAGTGACAGCCCAACTAAATGATCGTATGGGCATTATTCAAGCAGCTCTTGAACGTGATCAAGTGCGCATGGAGGCACTTCATGCCGAAGAACGAACCAAGCAAGGGCTCATGAATCTCGTCTTTGGTGTCTTGACGGTTCTAGCCGGTGTCTCGGCGCTAGTCATGTCCGGAGGGACTGCCTTGCCGATTGTGGCGCCGATGCTTAAGATTGCGGGAGTTGGAATGTATCTTCTAGGTTCATCGAACTCATTTGAAGGGGCCCAAAATATAATTTTAGGCTCCATAGGAGATGGCAAAACAGTAGCTTTTAATCCAATTAGAGATACGATATTCTTTGGGAATGCAGAACTTTATAATCATGTAGGCCAAGTGTTCTCATTAACAACAGGGGTGTTAATACCAATTGCCCAGACGCAAAGTATTGCCCAAGGACTCTCGCAGTTCTTCTGGGGGACAGTCGGAGGTATAGCAACTGGGCAAGCAGCCTATCACGGGACAAAACTTCTCGGTGGAAACGAAGAAACCGCACAGTTGATGAACTTATTAGGGAACTTTGTAGGTGGACATAAATTTTCTAAAGTTGCTGAGAATTTCAGCTTGAATACGATTCGAGTTCCAAAAGTAACAAATAAGAACGTTCAGCCGTCTAGTAATCTAGACCGTGTATTGAAATTAGATCGTAATACTGCGTTAGGAATAAAGAATATTATCGAAGCGGAAGGTTATTCTTTGAAAGAATTTTCTGACCTATTACCCCCAGAAAAGGTATTAACTGCTGAGCAGGAAGCGTTGGTGAGAAAAGTTCGTGAAATTATAGGAAAACCTGAGAAAGGCACTTTAATGGCGAAGATTATTCCCTTTGAAAATGTGGATGAGATTATTAAAGGGATAAAAAAAGAGATTTACGGTTTTGTTTCTGCTAAAGAACATTCTGACGCTTTAGGTACATTAAATGAGGTATATAAAGGGAATCGATTAGATTATCCTGAAACACCATTTACACGAAATGGAACTAAATATTACGCTAAAATAATTTTTTCTCTAGATGATCCCGAAAACTTAATGATACCTTATAAAGAGAACTATTCAGGTGTGGATCCGTTTACAGGAAGAGGCTTTACAGGGGCTAAAGAAATTATTTTACCTGAGTATCGATTTATTAAGGGACATTCGTATCGTGGGGGCGATATGATAAATATTTATAATAGAAGTGGTGAAGTAGTTCAACAATTCATTTTTGATGCACTCAATGATACGTGGAAACTTACTAAATAGGAGGTGCCTATATGGACGGAATTTACAAAGGAAAGAAATATAGAGTCGTTAAAGATTCTACATCCTTTTGGTTAGTCAGCCGGGAAAAAGAAGAAGGATTTGAAGAGTATATCGATATTGTTGGGGAAAGAAATCCAGATATTTTTGTTAAAAATGTGGATATCCATGAACTAGATTATCTTTATAAAATGTCGTATGAAATTCGATACAAAGGGCATTTTTATATATTCGAGAATGGAGCTTTTACAAAGAGAGCAATTGCAGAAGAAGCATTTTATATTTTATCAGATGATATTAGTAATCCGGAATTCTTTGAATCTCTAGGATTTACTCGTTCTGATAAATTTTATTTTGACAAGAAGATTAGTCGTTCAGATATTGAAGCAATAAAAATCATTGAAGAACCATTGGGAATCTTCAAAGACCAAGGCTTGAAAGTTAAAGTCCTCAAAGGAAAAGACATTGATGATTTCTTAGCTTCTGTCAAAGACTAAAGATGGAAACACATGAATCCTAAGTTGATGAGACTTAGGATTTTTATTATATATATTAACAATAAGGTAATTTAAAAAAGGAACTAGTCACACAAAAACGAAATTCACGTATGAGAAGCTGATGAAAGATATCAAGCATCTAGACGAATCCATTACGCAATATGAAGAGATGCATGCTCGCCAAGATTTGCAGGCGTTTAAGGAATT
>NZ_DBHISP010000041.1:0-1950 GCF_057274575.1 Granulicatella sp.
CCATTTTGATTTATGGAATGTTTGGATTCCCGGCCTTAGGTGTTACTGGGGCTGCGATTTCGACTGCCTTATCAAATCTGATTGCGATGGTATTGAATGTTCGTTACATCTTATCTGGAAAGAGTGTGTTAAAACTAGACTTTAAGGAAAAATTTGAGTTTAGTTTTGATGTGATGCGTGATTTAGTGCGTATCGGTATTCCAACAGCATTAGAACAAATGGCTCTTCGTTTTGGGGTTATCATGTTCTTGAAAATTGTTTCTGGTTTAGGAAACAATGTGTATGCGGCTCACCAAATTGCCCTAAATGTACTATCTCTCTCATATTCCCCAGCCCAAGCTTTCGGTATTACAGCTTCGTCATTAATGGGACAATCGCTTGGTGCTAAAAATGAAAAATTGGCAGAGCGCTACACAAAAATGTGTCAGCGAATTGGTTTGGCTTTAGCGATTATGATGTCTGCTTCAATTTACCTTGGATCAACACTTTTAGCAGGGATGTATACTGATAATGTAGAAATTATTCAAAATACTGTGATTGCTTTATCCATTGTTGCATTTGTTCAACCATTCCAAAGTCATCAACTAATTACTTCTGGAGCCCTTCGTGGGGCAGGCGATACTGTGTGGCCACTGATTGCGATTTTCATCGGATCATGTGTGATTCGATTAAGTTTAGGATATGTATTTGTAAATTTCTTCGAATGGGGACTTGCTGGTGCATGGTATGCGGTCTTTATCGATCAATTTATTCGGGATATAATCATTCTCCTTCGTTTTAGAAGCGGACGATGGAAAAACATTCGAATTGCATAAAGGAAAGGATGGAATTTTCCAGCCTTTTTTGTTTTAGTGGTAAAGAAAGAGGAGGAGTTTACTGAAATGTTAGAAAATTGAAGGAAAACTTATGGAGATTGATTTTTTATTGATTTTCTTTATTTTTGATTGGTGCAATAACCGTGTTTGTGATACTATAGTAGAAAGATGTAAAGAGATTGGAGTTTTCAAACGATTATGGCAAGAAAAGGTTTATTAATCGTTTTATCTGGGCCTTCAGGTGTCGGAAAAGGAACAGTACGCGCGGCTATTTTTGCAAAAGGCAATCAAAAATTTGTGTACTCAGTATCTGCAACGACTCGTAAGCCAAGACCAGGTGAAGTGGATGGGAAAGATTATTTCTTCAAATCTAGAGAAGAATTTGAAGCTATGATTGCAAATAAAAAATTATTAGAATATGCTGAATATGTAGGGAACTACTATGGAACACCTTTAGAATATGTGCAAGAAACATTAGATAAAGGGAAAGATGTATTCTTAGAAATTGAAGTTCAGGGTGCGCTTCAAGTTCGCGAAGCAATGCCAGATGGGGTGTTTATCTTCTTAACACCACCTGATTTACATGAGCTAGAATCTCGCATCGTAAACCGTGGAACAGATTCAGACGAAGTGATTAGAAACCGTATGAAGATTGCAAGAGAGGAACTTAGTCTTATGAAGTATTATGATTACTCTGTTGTAAATGACAAAGTGGAAAATGCGGTACAACAAGTTGAAGCTATTATTCAAACTGAACATTTACGAATTCAACGAAATATAGAGAATATTGAAGAGTTTGAAGACGAGTTAGAAGAAATTTTAGAGGAAGAGTAGAAAGAGGGAAAGTTGTTATGATGTTATACCCATCAATCGATAAATTATTAAAAAAAATTGATTCAAAATATTCTTTAGTAATTCTTTCAAGCAAACGTGCACATGAATTACACCACAATGAACCAGCATTGTTAGAATACTATGAATCACATAAAAATGTTGGTCGTGCATTAGAAGAAATCGCAGTTGGAAAATTAACTATCCACGAAGATAGCAAACCAGAACATGTATAAATTAAATTTATGACTCTTTGTCAAATAGTGTTGATGAAGAATTTTAGGAAGGAATTAAGCAACTAATT
>NZ_DBHISP010000042.1:0-1823 GCF_057274575.1 Granulicatella sp.
GGCAATTTCGCCAAATCTTCTTCCTTGTCAGGAGTTGTTTGACGTTCTAATAATTTTTGAGTTTCTTCGACCAATGCTTCTAATTCCTGATCGCTTAGTGAAGCCTTATAGGCAGCTAATTGTTCTTTTAGCGCTTGGTCTTTACGATCTAGAAGTCCTGGTTCAGGAGAAAGTGTAATAACTGCGGAGTGCGTATTTTCTAATAATGTACTTTGAATTAATTTTTCGAAGTATCCATTAGTCATTTCTCTTTGAATCTTATCTAAAATTGGTTGATACTCAAATGTCTCGAAAACATTTCCGTCATATAACCAGCTCGTTAGCGCGTTTAGAGAATACAGAATCCCTTTAGGAGTAGAGCCTTCTAATGCTGTAAGTTCTTTGTATCGGAAAGCTGCCTTGTTTAATGCCGCTTGAATCGCCTTTTGAGGAATTCCTTCTTCAACGAGTCGTTTTAATTCTGATTCAATAATCGTAATAAATTCTTCTTTTACAGAAGGATTTGTATCTTTCAGTACAATTTCAAATATAGGTGAATATGTTGCCGCACCAAAACCACCAGAAACATCAGAACCAAGTCCTGATTTTAAAAGTGCTTTTTTAATAGGAGCTGTATTACTTCCTAAAAGAAGCTCGTCTAATACTGCTAAGGCAATAAGAGATTCAGCATCTGTACCTTTTCCTGCAGCCCAAACATAAGCTAACAAAGTTTTATTCTCTTCAGGTTCTTCTTGAGAAATCGAGAATTTTGCTTCTACTTCTTGTCTTTTTTCAAATGGCGCTTGTTCAACAGGTCCAAACTCATATTCTTTTGCTTCGAACTCATCAAAATATTCACTTAACTGACCAAAAGCAACATCTAAATCTAGATTCCCATATAATGTAACACGCGCATTACTTGGGTGATAATATTTATCATGGAAATCAACAAATTTTTCTTGCGTTAATGTTGGGATGCTAACAGGCATTCCTCCTGAAATATGTTTATACACCGTATCAGGATATAAAGTTGGTTCAATTAAACGATATAATTCTGATTCTGGTTGAGAGAAAGCCCCTCGCATTTCGTTATAAACAACGCCTTTATAAATCAGTTCATCGTCTGCATTCTCTAGGTGATAATGCCATCCCTCTTGCATAAGGATTTGTGGGTCATACTTGAAGTTCGGATAGAACACAGCATCTAAATAAACAGACATTAAATTTGTAAAATCTTTTTGATTACGAGAAGATACTGGATAAACCGTCTTATCCGAATAAGTCATCGCATTTAAGAAAGTATTCAAAGATCCTTTTAATAACTCCACAAAAGGTTCTTTAGTTGGATACTTTCTAGATCCATTTAATACCGAATGCTCGATAATATGCGCAATTCCGTTATCATCATATGGTGGAGTTCTAAACGCGATATTAAAAGCCTTATTATCGTCTTCATTTTCTAAATAAAGAACTTCCGCTCCTGTTTTTTCATGTTGATATAAATACCCTACAGAACGGATATCTGGTAAGTCTCTCTTTTCTAATAATTTAAATCCGTTAAATTCTTTTGGCATAAAATTCCTCCTTCTTCTTAAAAGGTTTTCACTTATTTTAACACTTTTGGTGCGAAAAAAGAAGATAAGGGATAGAATTAGGTTGTGATATGAAGATACTTTATGAACGATATATGAAATCACAGATTTATAGAATCGTCAGTCCATTTATCCTGAATTTTTTTATACGAGAATTTTCATCATCGTAAAATGTAGCATATATGCTACATTTTACTTTTTTTATACTTCTTTTACCTTAAATATATCCTATTCAAAAATTAAATAAAATTT
>NZ_DBHISP010000043.1:0-1791 GCF_057274575.1 Granulicatella sp.
ATAAAAACACCCCAAAAGTTAGATTTTCTGTCTAACTTTTGGGGTGCACTTCATATATCGGTGGTGGTTTCTTTTTTTTGGGGGGGATTGTCCCGATATTTGGAGAAAATGAAAAGTTTTCAATCATTTTAAGAAAAAGGATTAAAATTCTAATGAATCAAAGCTTTGAATTATGGTATAATCCTTTTAATCATAGATGGAAAAAGAGATAAAAACATTTGAAACAATCAGGAGGTTCATATGTCAGAAGTTAAAATGTTACCGTTAGGAAGTATCGTGATTCTCAAGGGGAATACGAAGAAAATGATGATTATTGCTCGTGTCATCGGCCTTCCTGTAAAAGGGGAAGTATATCGTTTTGATTACGGTGCTTGCTTGTATCCAGAAGGAATGGTTGGAGATAGCTTAATTTATTTCAATCAAGAGGATATTCTTAAAGTAGTTCAAGAAGGATACACCGATGATGATAATGAAATCATGTTAGAGAATATCGAAGCGATGTTGCAGCAAACAGATATTCCAAAAGGAAACGTAGCTGAATTGCAAGAGAAAAAAGGAGTTTAAGAGGGTAAAAATGAGTAAAATTGACTACCATGAAATCGAAAATCTTCAAGGCCAAGTCAGCTCCCATTATAATAGTATATCCGAAGCCTCGGCGACGATTAGTGCTATTGATGCCAAGTTAGCAAAACTCCGTTCGGCAAAGAAGTCCGTAGGGAATATCCAAAGTGAAATTCATGAGATTAAGATTTCAGTTATGGGGAAAGATGACCAACCGGAATGGAAAGGGCAACAAAAAGAGAACTTTGTGCACCAATGGGAGGATTTCAGGCAGGATTTTAGTGCTTACCAAAGAGAATTGGATGCATTTTACGATTCTATTTGCGATGAAATTACGCGGTTAGAAAATCAAAAAAATAATCAACAAAGTCTGATCGGTTGGTTCCAAGCGCAGATTAATACGATTGGAAATTATATTGAAAAACTATTGCATTAGGGAGGAAAAATGATGTACGGAACAATTCAACTATCTCAAGTTGTATTTGGGATGCATGTGAGTAGTCTCTCGGGTGCGAAGAATAGTTTAATGAGTGTCCAAAAACCTAAGATTGAGAAGACGTCAACTTCACAAGTGTTAGATCTGTATCAGGAGCAGTTTGACCAGTTATATCAATTGGTGTCGACTTATGGTGCGTTGCTAGAAGCAGACATAACACAGGTAGCAGAAACTGGAAAAGAGCTAGACAAAACAGATCAATTATTAGGGCATACTTTATTTTCAGGGTTGAAATTAGGAGGATGATAAATGAGTTATCACGTAAAATTTAACGATATTACCTCCATGCATGGCCAAACGAATCAAACCATCCAACAATGGGGCGCGTCAATAACAAACCTAAGCAAAGCGGTTGAAGGATTTGCGGGGAACAGTAGTCTTCAGGGGAAAGCGATGACGAGTGCGCAAACCTATATGAGAGAAGTTCATGGAACACTTCTTCAAACTTTTCTTCAACTAATGAATGACTATTCTACGAGTTTGTTACTGTATAAAGATGGCTATTATCAAATCGACACTCATAACCATGCGGAATTGCCTGAAGATGTCTATAAGGGGCTTCATTCAGACCTAGGAAAATCTAAGCAGCGATTCGAACACCAGTTGGAGCAGTTAACAGCTGCCAAACTGAGAGTCGCAGGGTTAGTGAATTACCAAGGCTCTAGTCACACAAAAACGAAATTCAAATATGAGAAGCTGATGAAAGATATTAAGCATCTAGACGAATCCATTAC